>CAYYOY010000098.1:0-6960 GCA_964473265.1 uncultured Oscillospiraceae bacterium | reverse complement strand
GGGTTATAGTAGCAGAGCTTGTACTCAGTCTTAATTCACTTTCAATAGACAAGTTACGCAACCTTCTTCGACAGCTATTTTCATAGACTAGCGATAAACTAAAAAATACAGGGTGTCCAACCCGGCCACCCAGCCGAACGCGGGGAGTGTTTTCGTTGTGGAGCAGGTAATATACGCCGATGTACTCCTGGCGCTGAACTATATTGTGAACTGGCTGTTGCTTAAAAGCACAGCAAGGTTGGCCGGCCAGCCCGCGAAAGGCGTGCGGCTTTTCTTTGCCGCGCTGGTAGGGGCAGTGTTTTCATTGCTCATTTTTCTGCCACCCCTGCCGGCTTTGGCTTGGCTGCTTGCAAAAGCCGGGGTTTCGCTGCTTATGGCAGCCATAGCCTTCCGGGTACATACACTAAGTGGGCTGGGTAAGGTGTGGTTTCTGTTTTTGAGCGTCAGCCTTGTGTTTGCCGGGCTAATGCTTGCCCTCTACCAAACCATGGGAGATTTGCTGCTGTGGAGCAACGGCATTGTTTACTTTGATATTTCACCCTTAACCCTTGCTGCTTCGGCATTGGCGGCCTACCTGCTACTCTGGGGCTTTGATAGAATTTTTCTGCCCAACAAAAAGCGTGGCCGGCTTTACCGCCTCACCATTACCTACCAGGGTAAGCACATTTGTGTATCTGCCATGGAAGACACCGGCAACAACCTGCGCGAGCCCTTTTCCGGCCTGCCGGTGGTGGTGTGCAACCTAGAAGCGGCACTGCCGTTGTTGCCCAGCCACATGCTGGAATGGTTTTGCAGCACGGCTTCGCACAGCCACCTTTCAGGGCTTATGCCCGAGGGTTGCCGCATAATTTCCTACAGTACGGTGGGTTCCAAGGGGTTGCTGCCGGCACTGAAACCAGACAGTATGCAACTGGAACTGCCCGACGGCTACATACACCACTGCGACGGCTATCTTGCTCTTACGGAGAGCCTGGGCAAGGGTAGTTGCAGCGCTGTTTTTAATCCGCTTCTGGTAAAGTTGTTTGTTTAGAATATGCAGAGATATGTGGGGGGAAGAGCATGAACAAGCGAATAGCAGACCAATTCTACCTTTGTTGCTTTGTGTGGCTTCAGCGATTTTTAGAGCGCATTGGCTGGCGCAGGCAATACCCGGAATGTTTTTACATCAATGGGCCGGAAACGCTCCCCCCGCCGCTCACCCAGGCGGAGGAAGAGGCGGCGTTTGTGCAGCTGGAAGAAAAAAACGAAGGTGCGCGGCAAAAGTTAATTGTACATAACCTGCGGTTGGTGGTTTACATTGCCCGCAAGTTTGAATCCACCGGCATAGGGGTGGAAGATTTAATTTCCATTGGAACCATAGGGCTTATTAAGGCGGTGAACACCTTTTGCCCCAGCCGTAAAATTAAGCTGGCCACCTATGCCTCGCGTTGCATTGAAAATGAAATTCTCATGCATTTGCGTAAATGCCAAAACCAGAAGGGCGAAATTTCGCTGGATGAACCACTCAACATCGATTGGGACGGCAATGAACTGCTACTTTCCGATATTCTAGGCACCGACAGCGATACCGTGGGCGCGCAGTTAGAGCACGAGGCCGAAAAAAACATTCTTATTGCAGCTATCGATCGTCTTTCTGAACGAGAACGTATAATTATGCAACTCCGCTTTGGCTTAAAGGACGGAAAAGAACGCACTCAAAAGGAGGTTGCAGACGTAATTGGTATCTCACAATCCTACATTTCCCGCTTGGAAAAACGCATTATTAAACGTTTAAAGAAGGAGCTTGAAAAAGCTTCATAATAGTTATGTAATGCATATTATTTGTAATATTTAATAATATTTCAGCAGAACAAACCAGCCGCTCTAAAGAAAGAATTTCCAGCATGAAAAATCTGAATTTATCTTTCGCAGGCCGACCATACTTAGATGTACAAGGCAGTCTGCGGAGGGATAAAAAGTGTATATCAATAAGGTGGAAATCTGTGGTGTAAACACCGCCAAACTTACCGTTCTCAAGGAAAAAGAGAAGATTGAACTGCTTAAAAAAGCCAGGGAAGGCGACAAATCGGCAAGGGAACAGCTGGTGCAGGGCAATTTGCGGCTGGTGCTCAGCGTAGTGCAAAAATTTACCAACCGCGGCGAAAATTTGGACGACCTTTTTCAAGTAGGCTGCATTGGGCTTATTAAAGCCATCGACAATTTCGACCCCAACCAAATGGTAAAGTTTTCTACCTACGGCGTACCCATGATAATAGGCGAAATTCGCCGCTATCTACGTGATAACAATTCCATTCGTGTAAGCCGCTCGCTGCGCGACACCGCCTATCGCGCCATGCAGGTAAAAGAAAGCTTTATGGGCCGCGAGCTCAAAGAACCCACCATAGACGAAATTTCCAAGGAAATGGGCTGCCGGCGCGAGGATGTGGTAATGGCGCTGGAAGCCATTGTAGACCCCGTTTCGCTCTACGACCCTGTTTATAACGACGGTGGAGATACCATTTATGTAATGGACCAAATTGGCGACACCTGTGACGATAACGACTGGCTGGAGGAAATTGTACTTCGTCAAGCCATTGAAAACCTTAGCGACAGAGAAAAGCGTATTCTTTCCATGCGTTTCTTTGGCGGCAAAACCCAGGTAGAGGTCGCGAATGAAATTGGTATAAGTCAGGCCCAGGTTAGCCGTGTGGAAAAGGGTGCATTAGATAGAATTAAGCGGCAGATATAGCCGTTGTTGTAAAAGTAAAATTAGGCGGGCTATGCTACGCAAAAACCAGGGGGAATTCCGCAAGGAGTTCCCCCTGGCTTTATAGGCAGGCTATCCAGCCCAGCCGTCCGCGCCCACCTTTTCCATAAAGCAGGCAACTTTCGGGTATCCGGCTAATACTTATTAAGCAAGGAGGTGGCCGGTATGCAACGCCTTTCCGAAATGGCTAAAAAGGATATTATCAACCTCTACGACGGTTGCTACCTTGGCAGAGTATCGGATATTGAAGTAGAACTGCCAAGCGCTGAAATTCAGGCCATTGTCATCTATGGCCGCCTACGCCTTTTTGGGCTGCTGGGTAGGGAAGACGATATCATTATTCCCTGGAAGGATGTAGAGGTAGTGGGGGAGGATAGCATTCTCGTCCGTTGCCGAAGCTTGCGCCAGCTGCAAAACAACCGCCGCAGAAGGTAGCGGCCAGCAAAACATATAAAAAACCGCAGGCTGCAGCCCGTGCCACCGGGCAGCGCCTGCAATTTGTTTGCCGGGGCCGCAAAAGGTTGCGCAAAAGGGGGAAAAGTGGTAAAATTATATGAAAACTCTGTGTGCCCCGGCTGCCAAAAGCAGGCGAAGGCCACATCTGCGGAGGTACTGCCTTGGCTGTCATTTCGCCCCAAACCGCAAGGCCGGACAAGCCCGGCCAGGAAATACACCCTCTTTCCGTGCTGCTGGCCCAGCGCTACCCCCACGGACCGCTGGCCTACCTGCATAGCTACGGTTGCCAGGCCAATGTGGCTGACGGCGAACGTATTGCCGGCCTGCTGGCCGAGCTGGGCTACGGCTTTACCCAAAACCTTGAGGAAGCCGACTTTGTGCTCTACAATACCTGCACGGTGCGCAAGGGTGCAGAGGAACGTGTTTTCGGCAATGTGGGCGCTCTCAAGCACTACAAGCGCCGCCGGCCGGATATGCGCATAGCCCTTTGCGGGTGTATGATGCAGCGCCCAGAAGCCGCTGAAAAAATTAAGCAGAGCTTTCCCCATGTGGATATTGTCTTTGGCACTTATGCGCTACAGCGCCTACCCGAGCTCATTTACACTTCGCTACTGGAAGATACCCGCGTGTTCGATACCGCTGAAGGCCCGCCCGAGGTAATAGAAGGCCTGCCGGTGCGGCGCGAGGGTAAGTTTAAGGCCTGGCTGCCCATCATGTATGGCTGCGATAATTTCTGCTCCTATTGCATTGTACCCTATGTGCGGGGCCGCGAACGCAGCCGCAAACCGAAAGATATTCTGGCCGAAGCTCAGAGCCTGCTGCAGGAGGGCTATAAGGAAATTACCCTATTGGGGCAAAATGTAAATTCCTACGGCAAGGGGCTGGAAGAAAACGTAGATTTTGCAGGCCTGCTGGAAAAGCTGAATGCATTGCCGGGGGAATTTCGCATTCGCTTTATGACCAGCCACCCCAAAGATTGCACCCCCCGCCTGCTGGACACCCTAGCAGCCTGCGAAAAGGTTTGCCCCCAGCTGCATTTGCCGGTGCAAAGCGGAAGCAATACGATTTTAAGTGCCATGAACCGCGGCTACACCCGCGAACAATATCTTGCGCTTATTGCCTACGCGCGTACTAAAATTCCTGAAATTTCCATCACTAGTGATATCATTGTAGGCTTTCCCGGTGAACAACGGCAAGATTTTCTGGAAACACTAAGTCTTGTAAAACAAGTAGGCTTTACCTCGCTGTTTACGTTTATTTATTCTCAGCGCAGCGGCACACCCGCCGCCAGCCTGCCCGACCCTGTGCAGGGAGAAGAAAAATCGCGCTGGTTTCGCGAGCTGCTTGCGCTGCAGGAACAAATCGGCCTGGGTGTGCACCAAAGCTATGTGGGGAAAACCTGCCGCCTTCTGGTGGAGAGCAATGCCAAAACCCCCGGCCTGCTGTTAGGCAGAACCGGCAGCGGCATAGCCGTGGAATTTGCCGGGGACGAAAGCTTGCTTGGTAGCTTTACAGAGGTAAGCATCACCGGTGCGCGGCCGGCACTATTAACGGGCGAATGTTTGCAACACAAACTTTAATATACCAATACAAAGGAGAAAAACAAATGGATATCATTGCAATGGCACGAGAAATGGGTAAGGCAATTCAAAAGGCGCCCATGTATACAAACTACCACAAAGCTAAGGACGCCGCCGATGCTGACGCCACCCTGCAAGACCTTATTGGCAAGTTCAACCTAAAGAAGCTCGACCTGCAAAACGAAATTCAAAGCCAGGGCCGCAGCAGCGAACGCATGAAGGAACTTGATAGCGAGCTCAAAGAGCTGTATGAAACCATTATGCAAAACCCCAACATGCAGGCCTACAATGACGCCAAGGCAGAACTGGACGACCTGCTTAGCTTTGTGAACCAGATTATCGTCAACAGCACCAACGGGCAAGACCCCGATACCATTCAGAAAGAAAGTGCCGAGGGCTGTGGTGGCAGCTGCTCTTCCTGTTCCGGCTGCAACTAAATAGCCGGGCCAATTAGCCAAAGGGGGTAGGCCGGTGGAAACGGTTCTAGATATGCAAAAGCTGTCTCCCATGATGCAGCAATATCTAAACATTAAGCAGCAGCACAAAGAGCATATTGTATTCTTTCGCTTGGGCGATTTCTATGAAATGTTCTTTGAAGACGCTATACTAGCCTCGAAAGAGCTGGAATTAACGCTAACAGGGCGCGATTGCGGCCTGGATGAACGTGCGCCCATGTGTGGCGTGCCTTACCACAGCTGTGAAAGTTACCTGGCTCGTCTGCTTAAAAAGGGGTATAAGGTTGCCATTTGCGAACAACTTGAAAACCCCTCCGGCAAGGGTGTGGTTAAGCGCGAGGTAGTGCGGGTGGTAACGCCCGGCACCCTGGTGGAAGCCAACCTGCTGCAGGGGGACGGCAACAACTTTATTTGTGCCGTGCAATCGGACGAGGCCGGCTTTGGCCTTGCCACAGGCGATATTTCTACCGGCCAGCTACAGCTTACCCAAATTCCCCCCGACGAAAATGCCCTTATGAACGAGCTGGGGCGTATTAACCCCAGCGAAATCATCTTTAATACCCATCTGCTTTCCAAAACCGCGGTAGGTACGTTTATTAAAGAACGTTTGGGCTGTACGGCCGACCTGGCCGAAGACGAAGATTTTACCCCCCAGCGTAGCCAGCAGCTTGTGCTGGCGCATTTTGGCCAGCAGGGGCTGGAAAGCCTTGGCCTGCAGGAAAAGCCCTTGGCGCTGGGGGCTCTTGGCGGGCTTTTGGGGTATCTGGAACAAACCCAGCGCGTAGGCTTGGAAGGGCTTGCCCGCCCCGAACTCTACGGCCAGGAAGAGTTTATGCGTCTGGAGCTTGCCACACGCCGCAACCTGGAAATTACCGAAACCATGCGCAGCCGCCAGCGGGTGGGGTCGCTTTTGTGGGTGGTGGATAAAACCTCTACCAGTATGGGCCGCCGTCTGCTGCGCAGCTGGCTGGAGCAGCCGTTGGTAAACCCTGCGGCTATCTGCCGGCGCTTATCTGCGGTAGAAGAGTTTGTACAAAACCCTTTACAGCGCGGCGATCTTTGCCAGTTGCTTTCCGGTATGCAAGACCTACAGCGCCTTATGACGCGCATTGTTTTTGGCAATGCTACCCCGCGCGAGCTGCGAGGCCTTTGCCATTCGCTGGGCCTACTGCCACAGCTGGGTGGCCTGTTAGACGGCATACAGGCGCCGCTGTTGCAGGAAATTTGCAGCCAGATAGACCCGCTTGAGGACGTCTTTACGCTAATAGACCAGAGCATTGCCGAAAACCCAGCAGCCCTTTTGCGGGATGGCGGCATCATCCGCCCGGGGTATTCCCCCGAACTGGACGACCTGCGCTACCTGGCCGGCCACACCAAAGAGCTTATTGCCGAAATTGAACAGCAGCAGCGCCAGGCCACCGGCATAAAAAACCTAAAAATTGGTTATAACAAGGTGTTCGGCTACTACATAGAAATTACACGCTCCAACCTGGAACATATTCCGCCGGAATATATTCGTAAGCAAACCCTTTCAGGTTGTGAGCGCTTCATAACCCCTCAGCTTAAAGAGCTGGAAGAAAAGGTGCTTTCGGCACACGAAAGCATTGCCCGGCTGGAGTCTGAACTATTCCACCAGGTGCGTCAAAGTGTTGCCGAACAGCTTGGTAGGGTGCAGGCCACTGCCGTCGCTATTGACAATCTAGACACCCTGCTCAGCTTTGAT
>CAYYOY010000097.1:0-6987 GCA_964473265.1 uncultured Oscillospiraceae bacterium | reverse complement strand
AGCAGCGGTCTCCAAAACCGCGTGCCGAGGGTTCAAGTCCTTCTGCCCCTGCCACCACAAAAGTCCTGAAAGCCCATTGAGGTTTTCGGGGCTTCGTTTTTAAACAATACAGCAAAGGCTGTTGCAAGACCACATAGGAGGATGCAGCATGAAACAAGTAATACTAGACGGTTTTCTTGTAAACCCGGGGGATCTTTCCTGGGCACCACTTGAGCAATTGGGTGAGCTTACATTTTACCCCGCAAGCAGCCCACAGGAGCTTGTAGAGCGCATGGCTGGTGCGCAGGCGGTTTACGTCAACCGTGCACTGCTCACACGGGAAGTGCTGGCAGCCTGCCCTACGCTTAAATACATTGGCTGCCTTTCCACCGGTTATAATATGGTGGATTTACAAGCTGCCAATGAATTGGGTATTACTGTAACCAATGTGCCCTCCTACTCTACCCATGCAGTAGCACAGTTCACCATTGGGTTGCTTTTAGAGGCGGTGCAGCACATTGGTCAGCTTTCGGATTATGTGAAGGCAGGACGCTGGGTAGAGTATTGCGACCGCAACATTAAGGCAATTCCTTTAACCGAGCTCTACGGCAAAACCTTGGGCATTGTGGGTATGGGCGAAATTGGCAGCCTGGTGGCGCGCATTGCCATAGCCATGGGCATGAGGGTACTGGCCTACCGCCGTAACCCAGACCGCAGCCTGGAAGGGCTAAGCTTGAAATTTGTATCGCTCGATGAGCTGCTGGCTAAATCGCATGTGGTGAGTTTACATTGCCCGCTTACGCCTGAAACCACCGGCATGGTAAATGAAGCATTTATAGCCAAAATGATGGATGGCGCAGTGCTGCTCAACACCGCACGCGGTGCTGTGGTAGACGAACAGGCGCTTTCGGCTGCGTTGGATAGCGGTAAACTGGCCTGGGCGGCGGTAGATGTGCTTTCTGCCGAGCCCCCCGAGCCCAGCAGTAACCCGTTACTATCCAACCCTCGCTGCACGGTTACCCCCCATGTAGCCTGGACACCCAAGGAAACCCGCCAACGCCTAATAGAGGTAGTGGCGGCCAATACCGCAGCATATCTTGCTGCAAACCCCCAAAATGTGGTGAATTCTCCGGCAGTGCACAGCAACTATGGGGAATAGTACGGACATACTAGCCCCTTTGCGCTATGCGGCGCTTGCCAAAATTTTTGGTAAGCACCGCATAGCAGCTTAAGTCGAATTACCTCTTGACAAGCAGCGGGAAGGATGGTATAATCGCACAGTAGTTAAGCGCGATGAGCGCATTGCTTTGCAAGAAAATGCAGTTTAGGGGTATACTAAATACGGCTTCTTGTAAAATATGCTGACGTAGCTCAGTCGGTAGAGCACATCCTTGGTAAGGATGAGGTCGACAGTTCAATCCTGTTCGTCAGCTCCACAAAACCCGTACAGTTCTGCTGTGCGGGTTTTGTTTTATGTTATAGAAAATGCCGTACCCCGGCAGTAGCCTAGGTAGAGCTCATATACCCTGCGCAATGAGCCAGCCACCAGTAGATTGAGTACATCTAAAAAAGCGATTGGAAAAACACCTATCAACCCGCCGATATTGATAAGGCTTTCATGCCGGCACGTTTAAGGGAGCTAGGCGCACCCGCAGAACAGAATGATACCCAATAAGGCAAACTGCGCAAATGCCGCCTGTATGCAACCACCCAAAACGCATACCTGCCTTACAATAGCGCGTAGCGGCATTTTTGAAAAAACGGTGGCTGCATGAAATGCCGCAGCCTGAAATTATGCTTGCAGCATTTGCCGGTTTGGGGTAGTATAGAATGGTAAAGCACACGGGTTGCTTTTGCCGCAGCCTAACCAACAAGGAGGAAGCTGCAATGCCCAAAAACAAAGCCCCACTTTACATGGCTGTAAAAACCGGGCTTTATGACATTTTGAATGACGATAAATATACCCCTGGGCAGTGGCTGCCTTCGGAAATGCAGCTGGCCGAGCAGTTAGGCGTTTCGCGCATGACAGTACGGCAGGCATTGGCCGAAATAGAGGCCGAGGGCTTTATTCGCCGCAGCCAGGGCCGGGGCACCCAGCTGCTGCGCAAGCCCTTTAAAATAGACCTGCCCTTAGATAAAGTTGGCCGCCTGGCCGACCTTTTAGGCCCGGGTGTGCGGCTGGAAACCACCAGCCTTACCATAGAAGAACAGCCTGCAGGTGAGCTTGTGGCCCAAAAGCTGCAGTTGCCGCTGGGTGCGCCTGTAGTAGAATACCGCCGGGTGCGCACTATAGAAGGCATACCGGCTATTTTTACGGTAGATTATTTGGCAAAGCAGCGCATTCCCGGGCGTATTGATTACCAAAGCGCCGCCCACTCGCTCACCCAAGCCATGGGGGTAGAGGTGCTGTACAGCAACACCAAAATTTTGCCCTGCGAGGTGGGTGCTGAAGTGGGCCGTACACTTTCGGTGCCGCCGGCCACCCTTTGCCTTATGGCGGTAGAGCTTGGCTGCCTGCCTTCGGGCCTGCCGGTAAACTACGCCAACGAATATTATTTAAGCAGCTGCTTTAATTTTCTGGTAATACGGCATAAGCTGTAGTGTTTTTAAAAGGGCATTATACGTCTGCGGCCCCCGGGCAAAGCAACCCCGGTCGGCGGCGGGCGGTTCAGCACAATGTGGGGTGGGAAAATCCGGCAGGTTTTTCCCTCCCCACTTTGTGGCCGGCGCAGCCGGCGGGCAAGCGCGAGGTAAACGGCCGTGTGGCGTTTGCCTCGCGCTTGCCCACTGAACCGCCCACTGCCTACCGGGGTTGCTTTGGCTGCAAGCCCAAGAAAAACGCAGGAAAAGCACTAAAGAACCTTTTTCATTTTAATGTGTGGCTTGCCCTGTATATCGAACACTTCATCATAGGGGGTATAGCCCAGCTTATCGTAAAAGCCCCGGGCCACCAGTTGGGCTGCAAGCATAACCTCCTGTGCCCCTAGCTCTGCCGCACCAAATTCCAGGTTTTCCATCACCTGCTCACCCAGGCCCAGCCCGCGTAGCGGCTTGCGCACCACAACTTTGCCAAGCCGGTAAACCCCCGGTGTGGGTTGGGCAATACGCCCACAGGCTACCGGTGCACCTTCGCGGTAAAGCACAAGGGTATGGCAGGCAGCGTCGTATTCATCGGGGTCGTTGGTGTAGCCAAACTCACCGCCAAATACCTCTAGCCGCAGCGCCAACGCATGGGCATAATCTTCGCCCGGCTTGCACCACACCACTTGCGTTTGGGGCTCTGGCAGCACTTTCACCATGCGAATATGTGGCACTCCTTCGTCGGGGTATACCTCGCCCACAGGGGTGTAGCCCAGTTTGCGGTAAAATTCCATGGCTACCTGCTGGGCACTCAAAGTAAGCTGTTTGGCCCCTAGGCGCAGCGCCCGCAGCTCGGCTGCCTGCATGCAAAGGCTGCCCAGCCCGCTACCACGAAAGGGCGGTAGCACCGCAATGCGCCCAATGGCAAAGCAATCGGGTATTGCGGTGCGGTAAAGGCGCAGGCAGGCTGCCGGCTGCCCTTGCTGCCATACGGCCAAATGCAGGCTGCGGGCATCCAGTTGGTCAAATTCCAGTGTAAAGCCTTGTTCCTCTACAAATACCCGCTGGCGAATCTCACGCGGCAGGGCAAAGCCCTCGCCATGCAGCGTTACCCATTTTAATTGTGTCATGCGTCATCATCCTTGTTCAGCTTTTCTTTATCTTACAACACAACACCCCCCAGCGCAAGGGTAAGCCATGCGGCGCACCTAGGTATGTGTAGACGGCAAAGGCCCCCGACGCAAACTGCCGAAGGGTAGTTTGCGTCGGGGGCCTTTGCCACCACCCCTACCCCCACCTTGCCAAACGGGGGCCTGGTCTTTCATAGTTGTTTAAAATAAGCACAGGGCAGGCATTTTGCCCGCCCTGTGTGGTATGTAGCGTCAGGTCTGCCAAACTAAGCGTAAAAACAGCAGCGCCGTCACCCCGGGAATTCCCCCCAGTGCCGAAACAATTACGTTAAAGGCGTTGGGCACCAGCACTATGCCAGTGTAGGCCGAGGTGTAGCCCACCAGCCACAAGGCCCCCAGGCCGGTAATGGCTGAAAAAAGCATGGAAAACACCAGACGCTTCATACGCAGCAGCAGAAATATTGCTAAAACTGCTGCAACACCCCAATAGACATAAACCATGCTTACCCCACGAAACCACCAAGCCTTTCTGTCTTGCTTTTTTCCAAAGTAAATCCCGCCTCGGGCGCGCCTTCGCGAACCTGACGCAGCAGGTAACGATAATAGGCCGAAAATGCCTTGGTTTGGTAGCAGCAGGCCTCAATTAAATCCTCATCGTCCGAAAGGTTGAAAAGGTCGTCAATTAAGCTTTGCTGCATTTTAACATTGTTAATCTGCTCGGCAAGCTGGGTAGTCTTGTTGGGCGTTTCAGAAACCGAACAAATAATATCAAACATTCCAGACAACATAACGCGAAACCTCTTCCATATTTTATGAGAATATTATGGGATGATATGCTGCGAAATATTCTAAGCCCAGTGGTTTTCATTGACAAAACGCCCTGCAAACAGTATCCTAATATTGGGCCTGCTTCCACAGTCTGCCGGTTTTATCTGCCAGGCTGTGCGGGCTACATAAACCTAAATTTTACCGGAGGGAACCCATGTTATATCTAATTGACAGTGCAAACCTTTTAGAGATCGACCGTCTTACCTCCTGCTACCCCATAGCAGGTGTAACCACCAACCCCACCATCATTGCAGCCGAACGCAAGCCCATTAGCGGGCAGCTGAAAGCCATTCGCGATATTATTGGCCCCGACGCCATGCTGCATGCCCAGGTACTTTCCAGCTACTGGCGAGATATGCTGGAAGAAGCAGCCAAGCTCAAAGAGCTGGTGGGGGGCAACTTCTATGTAAAAGTGCCTGTAACCTGCAACGGCATTAAGGCCATTGCAGAGCTCAAGCGCCAGGGCTATCAAATTACCGCTACAGCTATCTTTACCCCGCAGCAAGCCATGGTGGCCGCCCGCGCCGGGGCCGATTACGTAGCCCCCTATGTCAACCGTCTGGATAATATCTCTTCCGACGGCGGCAACGTTGCTTCCGAAATTGTGGCCGCCTTCCGTCAATATGGGCTTAACAGCAAGGTAATTGCCGCCAGCTTCAAGAATATTGAGCAAATTCATAAAGCATGCCAGGCGGGGGTAGACGCCGCCACCATTCCCCCCGAGCTGTTTGAATACCTCATCTACCACCCGCTTACCGATAAATCGGTGGAGGATTTTATCGTCCACGGCAAGGAATACTATGACCTATAGGCCAGGCCAATTCTGCACTCGCTAATCAAGGAGGAAGTCAGATGATAAAGCCTAAGCGGCTGCCGCCGGCTATGCTGGCAGCCCTCTTGCTGGCCGGCTGTTCGCACACCCTGCCACCGCCGCCTCCCACCCCACAGGTAAGCCAGGCCATTGCCATTGCCGAGGAAATTCAGCAGGCCCAGCCCCCGCTCGACCTTCTGGCCGAAGCCTTTGTGCAATGCCTGCGCCAGGGCGATTTTGAGCAAATGGAAGTGCTGGCCCAACTGCCCGCCGGCACCCTGGCCGATTGGAAAGCTGCTACCATCACCGACGTTAGGGTAGATACCCGTGAAGAAACCGCTTACTATGCCCACTACCTTGTTACTATGCAGGTGCCCTATGCCGGCGGTAGCGGCCTTGCCCAGGGCGAAAACGTGCGTCACCTAATTCTGGGCGAGGGCATTAACCGCCAGGGCATTCTGGCTTTTTACGACGGCGCATTGCTCCCCCTAAGTAGCAGCGATGCCGAAGGTTTGGGCCGCACCATGAATAAGGCCGAGCAGTCTGTATGGCAGATGCTAAGCATATTCGAGCCCCAGGTGTTTTCCAGCCCCACCCAGCTGCCGCCCGACAGGCTGGTGGAATATGCGGCCTACAAAATTGCCGAGCGCAACTTTTTGGAAGGCGGCAATTTCGATAGCGGTAGCCCTACGATTGGCGAACTCAAATATATGGTCTGGCGGCAGTTTGGCCTTGCCAACTACGATGTTACCCAAAGCAGCTACTACAACCAGCGCAGCGACCGCCTGCGAGTAAGCTACCCGCTTATCGACCCCGCCGCCCGTGTGCTTGAATCGCAAGAGCTGGCAGACGACCAAATGGTAGTGCAGGTGCAGGTTTACCACGATGCCATTTGTGCCATTCCTTCCGGCTCCTACGTCTTTATGCTGCAGCCCAACGACGACGGTAGCTACCGCTTTGTTTCTTGCTACCGTCAGGCCGGGCCCATTGCTGCTGCCCCCAATACCGAAGAAACTGAAGATACCGAAGAACCAGAGGAGGAATAACCATGAACCTTACCGATGAAAACCGCAAGATTATCAATGCCGTAGATCATACCCTGCTTACCCAAACTGCAACATGGCCCGAAATTCAGGCCATCTGCGATGATGCCATGCGCTATGGCACGGCCTCGGTGTGCATTCCTCCCTGCTATGTAAAGCAAGCAAAGCAGTACTGCGGCAACCGCATGCAGGTGGGCACGGTGGTGGGCTTCCCCAACGGCTATAGCACCACTGCCGTAAAGGTGTTTGAAACCCGCGAAGCGCTGGAAAACGGTGCCGATGAAATCGATATGGTCATCAACATTGGCCTGCTACGCCAAAAGTGTTATGACACACTGCTGGATGAAATTCGCCAGCTTAAGGCAGCCTGCGGTGAGAAAATTCTTAAAGTAATTATTGAAACCTGCCTGCTCACCGAGGAAGAGAAAATTAAGATGTGCGAAATCGTCACCCAGGCCGGGGGCGATTTTATTAAAACCTCCACCGGTTTTTCCACCGCCGGCGCTACCGATGCTGACATAGCTATTTTCGCAAAGCATGTGGGCGAAAAAGTGCGAATTAAGGCAGCCGGTGGAATATCCACTCTGGAGGATGCCTCCCGCTTCTTAGGCCTGGG
>CAYYOY010000096.1:0-6997 GCA_964473265.1 uncultured Oscillospiraceae bacterium | reverse complement strand
CAGTAATGTCGGCGCTTTCACGCACCAGCTCCACTGCTTTTTTCACGGTAAGATCTTGCTCGATTTCCTTAGCTGGCACAAAGGTTTTAATCTTATCCAGCTCCAGGCCCGAAGCCTCGGCCATGCGGGCATATTCGGCGTCAATATCCTCGGGGGTAGCGGTAAGGTTTTCTTCCTTGGCAATCTGTTCCAGCGCCAGACGCACCATTACCTGCCGGCGCGATTGTTCCTCAAAGCCCATGCGGAAGCTTTCAAGTTCCATGCCGGTATACTGCAGGTAGGTTTGCAGGTTCAGGCCCTGGTTTTGCAGGCGATATTCAAAATCTTGCACGGCCTGGTTGATGGCGGTTTCTACCATAACAGGCGGCAGCTCTACCGTCATGTTCTCAACAAGTGCCGACATCAGCGCGTCGTCCACCTTGTTTTGGGCTTCGGCCTGGCGGCGTTCCAACAGCTTGGCGGAAATATCGGCCCGCAGCTCAGCCAGCGTATCAAACTCGCTAATGTCCTTTACAAACTCGTCATCCAGCTCGGGCAGCTCGCGGGTTTTCAGCTCGTGCAGCTTGCACTTAAACACCGCTGCCTTGCCGGCCAGCTCTTCAGCCTGATACTGCTCGGGGAAGGTTACGTTTACATCAAACTCGCTGCCAAGCTCTTTGCCGGCCACTTGCTCTTCAAAGCCGGGAATAAAGCTGCCCGAACCCAGTGTAAGGGGGTAGCCCTCGCCCTTGCCGCCCTGGAAGGCAACGCCATCCACAAAGCCTTCAAAATCAATCGTGGCAATATCGCCCATTTCGGCGGCACGGCCTTCCACGCTTACCATGCGGGCACCGCGTTCGCGCAGGCGGGTAAGCTCGGCTTCAATATCTTCGTCGGACACAACGGCTTTGGGGCGGGTGGCCTTAATGCCCTTGTAGTTTTTCACACTTACCTCGGGCTTTACCGTAATAATAGCCTTAAAGGTAAAGCCGTTGGCATCCATGGTGAGCACTTCAATGTCAGGCTGGTCTACCGGGGTAATATCAGCCTCTTCCACAGCCTGCTGGTAGGCGTGGGGGTACAGTTCCGTTACGGCTTCTTCGTAGAAAAAGCCTGCGCCGTACATTTTTTCTATCATAGCGCGGGGGGCTTTCCCCTTGCGGAAGCCCGGAATAGTAATTTTGGGGGCGTTCTTTTTGTAGGCCGCCTGTACGGCTGCTTGAAATTCCTGCGCATCCACCGCAATTTCCAGCTCTACGGTGTTTACGTCTGTTTTCTTGTTGGATATTAAATTCATTGTGCTTCCTCCTATGTATTGGTACATCCTGGTGCAAAATAATACATTCAGGCGGCTGCGGCCGAGCCTGCCGCCTGCTTCTGCCCTTCATTATAGCACACACCGGCGTGCATTGGCTAGTTATTTTTTCCACTGGTTTAAGGGGCTTTTACACAATGCGCAGCGGGCAAAAGCCCAGTGCGTCGGCCGAACAGAGCTTAAATTCTATGCCCTGATAAAAGCCGTTTAGGGCATGCTGTATGCCGCTGCCGTGAATGTGGCCGTAAAAGCAGCGGCGCACCCCATATTTTTTCATAATGGCAATAAACTCGGGCAGCACCTGGTCGGCATATACCGGTGGGTAGTGCAACAGCGCCACACGCTCGCCGGGCAGCTCCTTGGCCGAGGCCAGCGAAGCTTCCAGCCGGCCTGCCTCGCGGTTGATAATTTTTCTATCCTGCACTTGGCCGTTTTCAAACAGCCAGCCGCGTGTGCCACAGAGCGCCAGGCCTTCCAGCGCCACGGAATTATTATTGATGATGTGCAGGGTGTTTAATCCATGTTTGGTAAAAAAACCCTCTATTTTTGCGCGGGTGCTCCACCAATAGTCGTGGTTGCCTTTAATGATAAGCTTTTGCCCCGGCAAATTATGAATAAAAGTAAGATCTTCCAGGGCAGCTTCCAGCCCTACAGCCCAGGAAAGGTCACCCAGCAGCGCCACATGGTCGGTGGGCTGCACAAGGCGGCGCCAGTTTTCCTCCAGGCGTGTCAGGTAACCATCCCAGCCCGAGAAAATATCCATAGGTTTGTTAGAGCCAAGGGAAAGGTGTAAATCTCCAATTGCGAAGAGCGCCATTGTGTGTCCCCTTGTTTTAAAATTAAAGCCGGCAAAATTCTACTGCAAAAAAACCAAAAAACACCGCGGTTTTTGTTCTGCCTTCTGCAAACACTAATTGCGAGACGAGGGAAGGTTTTAAAACGAGCAGCCAGACAAGCTGCAAAATATAGATAGCCCTAACAGCAAGAACCCGGTTCAACCTCGGGGCAAAACCCGTGAAATTCTTTTTTGAAAGCATGTTGTCAGTGCACCTATTTGGGTGACATTGCAATAGGCCCGCAGGCAGACCAATTGCCGTATTTGGGAAAAGCCTACTGCAGCACCGGGTTCTAAAACTGCATAATGCCCATGCACTGCCGCCGGAAAACCTGGCGGCAGTGCAATTTTTTAATTTTTCTGGCTGCTACCCCAGCAGGCTTTGGGCCACAAAGGCGGCAATATCCTCTTTGGTGCAGCATTGCGTAAAGCGAACCGGGCGGTTTTCCAGCCCTTGCAGCGGCTGGGGTATGGGGCAACCCGAAAGGGCGGCCAGCTGCTGGGCTTTGGCAAATTCGTCGCCGGGTGCCTCGGGCTGCAATGCGGCCAGCACACTGGCCGGGAATTTATAGGGGCTGGCGGTAGAGGCCAGAATGGTTTTGCGCTCGTCACCCGTTTGGGCTACATACTGCCGGTAGGCCGACATTGCCACCGCCGTGTGGGTATCCATCAGGTAGGAATATTCCTCAAACACCCGGCGAATTTCTTGTCCAGCACCGGTATCGTCGCAGAAGCCGCCGTGGAAAAGCCGGTGGATTTCTTCCAGCGCCGGGCCGGTTACGCTATATTCGCCTGTTTGCGCCAGCTGGCGCATAAGGCCGGAAACCGCCTCTGTGTCGCGATTGTAGGCTTCGTATAACAATCTTTCTAAATTGCTGGAAATTAATATATCCATCGAGGGAGATGTGGTGGTGTAAAAGGGCCGGTTACGGTTGTAGCAGCCGGTTTCTAAAAAATGCGTAAGCACATTGTTTTGGTTGGAAGCGCAGATAAGCTTGTGAATAGGTAAACCCATGCGCCCTGCATAGTAGGCCGCCAGAATGTTGCCAAAATTGCCGGTGGGTACTACAATATTTACGCTTTCGCCCGGGGCAATGCTCTGCTCGGCCAGCAGCCGGCAGTAGGCCGAAATGTAGTAGACGATCTGCGGCACAAGCCTGCCCCAGTTGATAGAATTGGCGCTGGAAAGCAGCAGGCCGTTTTGGTTGAGTGTTTCGGCCAGCGCAACATCGGCAAAAATGGCTTTTACGGCATTTTGGGCATCGTCAAAGTTGCCTTCTATGGCGCAAACAGCCACGTTTTCACCCTGCTGGGTGGTCATTTGCAGCTTTTGCATAGGGCTTACCCCTTCTTTGGGGTAGAGCACCAGCACGCGTGTGCCGGCTACGTCTTGAAAGCCTTCTAGGGCGGCCTTACCGGTATCGCCCGAGGTGGCAACCAAAATGGCAATGGTGCGCTGCTCGTCCTGCATTTTGGCTGAAACGGTAAGCAGTTGGGGCAGCAGCTGCAGGGCCATATCCTTAAAAGCCGCCGTGGGGCCATGCCACAGCTCCAGCACAAACAGCCGCTCGCCCAACCGGGAAAGCGGCGCAATGGCGGGGCTGGAAAATTTTTCGCCCCCATAGGCTTTTTCTAGGCATTCGGCCAACTGCTGGAGAGAAAAATCGGTTAAAAAACCGGCCAGAATTTCCTGCGCCTGCTCGAGGTAGCTTTTTTGCGCCAAGGCCTGCAGCTTTTGGGTTGTAAGCTGGGGGAAGCTCTGCGGCACAAACAGGCCGCCGTCGGGCGAAATGCCCTGCAAAATGGCCTGCGAGGCGGTTGCGGTTGCATTTGCATTGCGGGTGCTGGTGTAGTTCATGGCTTGCTCCTACTTTCAAATTCCGTAGCGTTCTAAAAATGCCATGGCATTGCGCCAATAAAGCTTTTCTACCTGTTGCTCGCTCATGCCGTAACGCAGAAGATACGGCCGCAACGCAACCAGCTTGGCGGGGGTGTTGGCAAAATCGGGTATGTTTGCACCGTCAAAATCGCTGCCCAGAGCCAGGGCGTCTTCCCCACCCAGGCGGATAAATTGCCGAATATGCGAAACAAACGAAAAGATGGTGGGGGTATTTTCATCCAGAAAAATATCTGCCAGCGGCAGGCCCACAATACCACCCTTGCGCACCACGGCTACAAACTGTTCGTCGGTAAGGTTACGCTTGTGGCGGCAAACGCTTCTGCTGCCCGAATGCGAAACCACCGGCGGCCGGCGCAACAGGCTTAGCACCTGCGCCATGGTTGTATCGTTAAGATGAGAAAGGTCTATGATAATGCCGTATTCTTCCAGCGCGGGAATAACCTCGCGGCCAAAGTTGGTAAGCCCGCCTTCCGAAAGCTGGCCGCCCCCTATTTCGTTGGCGTTGTTCCAGGTTAGGGTAAGCATACGCACCCCGTCACCTGCCAGCATGGCCACGCGCTCCAGCTGCCCGGCCAGTACGCTGCCGCCTTCCACTGTAAGCAAGGCGGCCAGGCGTTTTTTCTGCCACAGGCGGCGTACCTCCGCAGAGGTAGTAGCCATGCCCATCAGCTCGCGGTAGCGTTTAAGCTGCTCTAAGAAATATTGCCGGTTTTTCTCGTAATAGTCTATTGCCTGCTGGCCGCGCAGTTCGTCGGGTATCCAAATGCCAAAGCACTGGCACCATTCTTCCTGCGGAAGGTCGCGAATGTTAAAATGCCCAATGCCATCGTACAGGTCTTTCCCAAGCTTAAAGCATTCGGTAACTGTATCGCTGTGAAGGTCAAAAACCGCCATGGTAGTCACTCCCGTCTATAGCTCCCTCCAGCTGTTGCCAGCCGGCCACCCGGCCTTCCCGCGTTACAGTGACGCAGAAAACATCTAACCGGGGCTGCAACTGGCAAGCAAAGGCCTCTAGGTAACTATATGCGGCGCAAATGAGTTTTACCCGTTTGGAACGAGAAATGGTTTCGGCCGGCGGCACTGTACCCGCCTGGCGGGTGCGTACTTCCACGAAGGCAAGAATTTCGCCCTTTTGGGCAACGATATCTATTTCTCCCCGTGTGGTGCGGTAGTTGCGGCAGAGAATGCTATAGCCCTGCTCCAGCAGCTTTTGGGCGGCAAAATCTTCCCCCATGCGGCCGGTTTCGTTGTGGCGGGCCATTAGGTCTCACCTATAATCCTTTTCAAAAAGCTGCGGCGGTGAATAGGGCTAACACCGTGTTCCTGCAGCAGCTGGTAATGCAGACGTGTACCATAGCCCTTGTGCTGCTCCAGCGCATATTGGGGGTATTCCAGGCTAAGGGCGTACATGTATGTATCGCGGGTTACCTTTGCCAGTATAGAAGCACCGGCAATGCAGGCGCTTTTTGCATCGCCGCTTACCACGCAGTGCACCGGGCAGGGCAGCGGCGGGGGGCAGTTGCCGTCCACCAGCGCAAGGTCGGGCGGTTCGGGCAGCTGGGCCACCAGCCCGGCGTAAGCCCGTTGCATAGCAAGCAGCGTGGCCTGCAGAATGTTTAGTTTGTCAATCTCTTCCACCGTAGCCATAGCCACACAGTAGGGGCAGTTGGCAGTAAGCTGGGCATAGAGTGCCTGGCGCTTTTTTTCGCTAAGGCGCTTAGAATCGTTAAGGCCCGGCAGTGTAAAACCGGCGGGCAAAACCAAAGCGGCTGCAAACACCGGGCCGGCCAGCGGGCCGCGTCCGGCTTCGTCAATGCCGCACAGGGCGGAAAAGCCCTGCGAAAGTATCTCGCTATCGTAGGCAAAGAGGCTCATTTTCGCGGTTCCTCCAGTGTTATGCGGCCAATAGCCCCGCTGCGGAATTCATCCAGCAGCATAATGGCGGCACGCTCGGTATTCAGCACGCCGCCGGCTTGCAGCATGCCGCGCTTGCGGGCAATTTGCTCCAGTAGCTCGTAGGGTTCCTGCGCCGGCTGCTCCAACCCATAGCGCTGGCAAACCAGCGGCAGGTACCGCTGCGAAAGCTGCTCCAACAGGCGGGTGGCCAGTTGCTCGGTGTCTAAAATATCATCCTTTACCGCACCGGTAAAAGCCAGCAGCTCGCCCACCTTTTTTTCTTCAAACTTGGGCCAGAGCACGCCGGGCATATCCAGCAGTTCCAGACCACTGGTAAGGGTAACCCATTGCTTGCCGCGGGTTACGCCGGGGCGGTCCTCCACTTTGGCGCGGCGGCTGCCGGCCAGACGGTTAATGAGCGACGATTTACCCACGTTGGGAATGCCGGCTATCATCATGCGGATAGGCCGGCCGGTAATGCCCTTGGCCTTCCAGCGCGCCATGGGCTCTGCCAGCACCTGATGCACGGCTGTAACAAAGCCGCCCAGCCCTCTGCCGCTGCGGCAGTCGGTAGCCAGTGCGGCAAGGGATTGCTTTTTATAATAGGCAAGCCAGCGCTGGGTTATTTCGGCGTCGGCCGCATCGCTTTTGTTGAGCAGCAGCAGGCGGGGCTTGCCACCCAGCAGCCTTGGCAGCTCGGGGTTGCGGCTGGCTGCGGGAATGCGGGCATCGGCAAGCTCTATAACAATATCCACCAGCTTCATGCTTTCGCGCATAATGCGGCGGGTTTTGGCCATATGGCCGGGGAACCATTGAATAGACAGCGGTTCACTCATGGGTTTTTCTCACACTTGCAGGAGAAGCCAGCCTACTGCACCTTTCCAAATTTATTGGCAGGCAGCAGGCGTACCAGCTGCCGCCCTAAGATATAGCGCACATCCACCATGCCTACGGTAGGGTTGCGGCTATCCAGCGATTCATTGCGGTTATCCCCCATTACGAACACGCACCCGGCCGGCACGGTTTGGGGGAAAATCATACCCTCGTCGGTATAGGTGGGGGCAGCGGTATA
>CAYYOY010000095.1:0-7031 GCA_964473265.1 uncultured Oscillospiraceae bacterium | reverse complement strand
CACGGCCACCAATAAATATCCACCTTTTCTAAATACTTGTTGCTTACTTTCTGTTTTCTAGAAAGATTTCTTAAAAATTATTGTAAATATTGCCTTTTAGTTCTTGCCTCCTGCCTCTTGCCGGGTGTATAATAAAATGCGTATGGGCTAAAAGGGGACTGCCGCTTTTGTGGGCTGTACCCACGGCCACCTGCCCCACCCAATCCAGTTAGGAGGACTTATTTATGCAGAGCACAACCGCCGGCGCTGCCCCCAGCCCGGCACAGCAAAGCCTGACCGCACTTTTTGACCCCGGCAGCTTCCGGGAACTGGAGGCATTTGTAGACGCCGGGGTAGCCACTTGCTACGGCAGCCTAAACGGCCTGCCGGTATATGCCTTTGCGCAGGAACCCACACGGTGCAGTGGTGGCTTTGGCCGTGCGGAGGCTGAAAAGATACATCGGCTTTACCAAATGGCAGCTAAAACCGGCAGCCCCGTAGTTGGTTTTTACAACAGCTCGGGCGGCTTTTTAGACGAGGGTGCCGGCCTGCTGGAGGCCTATTGCCAGCTACTGGGCTGTGCCGCCTCTATTTCAGGCGTTGTGCCACAAATTGCGGTGGTAACCGGCGTGTGCGCCGGTGCCGCAGCACTGGCCGCCTGCTCTGCCGATATTGTAATTCTAACCCCCAAGGCAGAGCTGCTGCTTACCCCGCCGGCCGCTGCAGGCAACGAAAATGTAGAAACCGCCCTTAAAGCCGGCGTTGCCCAGCTGCTGGCCGAGGACGAAGCCCAGGCGCTGGCAATGGTACGCACCCTGCTTGAATTGCTGCCCGCCAACAACCTGTGCGCCGTTCCCCCTGTAAACTACACCCATGGTGACGTTAGCCTGCTGGCCGGCGCCCCGCAGGATATTTCGTGCCTGGCCGCCGGCCTGGCCGATATCGGCAGCCTGCTTGAGCTGGGTGCCAAGGCAAGTAGTTGCCTGCAAACCTACCTCTGCCGCATTGCTGGCAATACGGTAGGCTTGGCTGTAACCACCGGGCAGGAAATTTGCGCCGGCGGCGCTGCCAAGCTGGCCCGTTTGGTGCAGCTGTGCGATGCCTTCCAGCTGCCTATTCTTACGGCTATATACACCACCGGCCTGCGCCACACCGCTCAGGGCGAACAGCCTCGCGCCATTCAAACTGCCGTGCGTTTGGCCCAGTTGTATAGCGAAGCCACCACCCCCAAGCTGGCCCTGTTTGTGGGGCAGGCCTCTGGTGCGGCTGCTGTGGCTCTTTCGCAGGCCGATATTCGCCTGGCCTGGCCTTCTGCGGTTATTTCTCCGCTTAGCCCCCAAGCCGCCGTTGCCCTGTTGTATGAAGATAAAATTACCCCCGAAACCAGCCGCGCCCAGGTAGAGCAGGAATATTGCCAAACTACCGCCAGTGCTGCCGCCGCTGCGGCTGCGGGCTTTGTGCAGCGTGTTATTCGCCCGGAAGATACCCACGCCGAGCTAGCCGCCGCGCTGGACCTTCTGGCTTCCAAGCGTGTGAACAAAATGCCCCGCAAGCGTGCGGTGCTGGCTTTCTAGCCCAGCGCTTAACACAGCCTAAGAACTATAGGGCACCACTCCGCACATTTAATAAAGCCGCGCAAAACCGCGCGGCGCAACACAACCCCACAGAATTTTCTGCCGGAAAGTATGCATTTTAATGAGACGATACAACATAACCGTAAATGGTAAAGCCTACGATGTAGTGGTAGACGAGGTTGGCGGCAGCCCTGCGGCTATGCCGCTGGCGGCACCCGCGGCACCCGCAGCACCTGCCGCACCTGCCGCTGCCGCAGCAACACCTGCGCCCACAGCAGCCCCGGCTGCTGCCGGCAATGCCGTTACCGCCCCCATGCCGGGCACTATTCTGGATGTTAAGGTTACCGCCGGCCAAGCAGTGGAAAAGGGCCAGACCCTCGTTGTGCTGGAAGCCATGAAAATGGAAAACGACATTGTGGCCCCGGCCGCCGGCACCGTTGCCGCCGTACAGGTGAAAAAGGGCGATACTGTACAATCCGGCAGCCCGCTGGTTGTGCTTGCATAAGGGGGTAGAGAAATGGCTGCCATTAAAATTACCGAAACCGTGCTGCGCGACGCGCACCAATCGCTGATAGCCACCCGCATGACCATAGACGAAATGCTGCCCATGCTGGAAGCGCTGGACGCTGTGGGTTTTTATTCTGCCGAGGTTTGGGGCGGCGCCACCTTCGACGCTTGCCTGCGCTTTCTGAACGAAGACCCCTGGGAGCGTCTACGCATTATTCGCAAGCATATGCCCAACACCAAGCTGCAAATGCTTTTCCGTGGGCAGAACATGCTGGGCTACCGCCACTATGCCGATGACGTGCTGGAATACTTTGTGCAGAAAACCGTGGAAAACGGCATTGATATTCTGCGTATCTTCGACGCACTCAACGACATCCGCAACCTAGAATGTGCCATAAACGCCACCAAAAAGGTGGGTGCACATGTGCAGGGGTGTATCTCTTACACCACCGGGCCGGTGTTTACCACCGAATATTTTGTGGGCTACGCTAAACAGCTGGAAAACGCCGGGGCTGATTCTATCTGCATTAAAGATATGGCCGGCCTGGTAACCCCGTATGGTGGCTTCGAGCTGGTATCGGCACTGAAAGAAGCTGTAAAAATTCCTATTCAGCTACACTCGCACTATACCTCTGGCCTGGCTTCCATGGCGCACCTAAAGGCCATTGAAGCGGGTGTGGATGTAATTGACACCGCAATGTCGCCGCTGGGCTTGGGTACATCGCACCCGGCAACAGAATCGATGGTGGCGGCACTGCAAGGCACACCCTACGACACCGGGCTGGATTTAAAGAAGCTCAATGTTGTGCGTGAAATGGTTGCCAAGCTGCGCGATAAATACCTGGCCAACGGCCTGCTGGACGCACGCCTGCTGGGGGTAGACGCCAACACCCTGCTTTACCAGGTGCCCGGCGGCATGCTTTCCAACCTGGTTTCGCAGTTAAAGCAGGCCGGTAAGGAACACCTGCTGGAGGCCGTGCTGGCCGAAGTGCCACGTGTGCGGCAAGATTCCGGCTACCCGCCGCTTGTAACCCCTACCAGCCAAATTGTAGGCACCCAGGCGGTGTTTAACATCCTAAATGAGGAACGCTACAAGACGGTTACTAAAGAGTTTAAGGGCATGGTGCGCGGCGAATATGGCCGCACTCCTGTGCCGATCGACCCGGAGTTCCGCCGTAAGATTATTGGCGACGCAGAACCCATTGACTGCCGCCCGGCCGACCTCATTGCCCCCGAGCTGGAAAAGCTGAAGGCCGAGCTGCCCGAGCAGTTCAACGAGCAGCCCGAAGACGTGCTGAGCCTGGCGCAGTTTGGTCAGGTAGCCACAAAGTTCTTCGAAAAGCGCCGCGACCGGCTCTACGGTGTAGACACCGCCCATGCCGACCGCGAAAACCGTGTGCACCCTGTCTAAAGGCGAGTGCATTTCATGCTTTGCCCACCGCTCGTGGTGGCCTGCCCGGTTATCTAGCGTAGATAGTATTAATTAAAATGTTTGCCTACCAAGATGGCCCCCGCAAAGGAAAATCCCTCCGGATTTTCCCTTGCGGGGGCCATCTTATATTTAACTTAGTTTAAGTGAGCTGCATAGCCACCACGGTAATATCGTCCTCTTTGCCGTCGGTGCGCTTTTGGCGGGCCATTTCAGCCAGACGGCAGCAGAGGGCTTGCAGGTCGCTTCCGGTGAAACGCAGCAGTTCGTTGCCCACCCATTCCAGCCCGCCGGCGCTCACTCCGTCCGAAAACATGACCACAAGGTCGTTTTCCCCCAATGTCAGCGAGGTGTGTTCAAATTCCACACCCGTGAGTATGCCCGCAGGAATAGAAGCAGCCTCTATACTGGCCACCCGGCCGCAGCGGCGCACCACCGTGGGGGCAGCGCCTGCCTTGTAAAAATCTACCCGGCCGGTATAGAGGTTTGCGGTGGCCGCGTCTATGGTAGCCAAGCTTTCTTCGCCCGATTTTACCAACAGTGCCGAATTTACCAGCCGCAGGGTGCTGCCATAATCGGCACCGGCTTCCACCAGCCGCTGGGTAAGGCTGGCCGCCATGGCCGAATCTACCGCCGCCGAGCCACCGCTGCCCATGCCGTCGGAAAGCACCATATGGGCCTGGGCGTTTTCGGTGCAAAACTGGCGGTAACTATCGCCACACAGGGTGTGGCCTTTGCAGCAAACCTGGTAGCCGCCAAACGAAGCCTTATAGCGCGTCTGCTCTCGAAAGATAACGCAAATGCCGTCCTCCCACGATTTTTCTGCACAGAGCTCCATTTGCCGACCCAGCACCCGACATAGCTCGGCCAACAGCGCGCCGGAATGCGCACGCCCCAGCTTGTAGGCCGGCAGCAGAGCCGAAACCATTATGCGGTGGTCTTTATCTTTATGGCAGACCACCCGGGCGGGCTCCAGCTTGTTGGCTATAAACAGTTCCTCTACCTTGGAAGAAAGCGTATCATCCCCGCCTGAAATACGGTCTAGGCTGCCTTGTAGCCCTTCCAGGAACATGGCCAGGCCTTCAAATTGGTCGGTGACGGCCGAACGTACCACCCCTACCCGCTGGCGCATACCGCTGCGCAGCAAAAGCTCGTTAAAGGCATCTTCAATGGCGCCGGCAAATAGGTCGGGCTTGTCGCAGCGCTGGGCAAATTCCACCGGCAGGTTGGCCTGGGTTACGTGGCCTTCCTTGCGGCAGGCCGCAAGGCCCGACGATACGGCGGCCGCTGTGTCGTCATATAGTTGGCCCCAGCAGACTAGCCGGTGCCCGCAGCGCTTGCAAAGGCCCTCGGCCACTTTGTCGTACACCTGGCTGGGGGAAGCGGGGCTTAAATCTTCCAGCTTTTTTGAAACCTGGCGGGTGGTGGTGGAAATATCCTTCAGGGTGTATACCGTTTCACGCAGTTGCAACGCCAGCAGAGTGCGCATGGCGCTGGCACCTGCCTCGGGCTGGCAAAGGCGGCGGCTGGCATCGCGCAGTAAGCGAGGCGGTATGAATAAAAACAGCCCTACGGCCACCAGCATTTCCAGCATTGGCGTTGTGCCGGGCAAAATGCCCGAAAGCGCCAAAAAGCCACCGCTGGCCAGCATGGCGGCGGCACAGCCCCCCCGCCCCGCGCCGGCAAACACGCCGGTAAGCAGGCCCGAAAGGCTATAGGCCGCCAGCAGGCTGGAAAAATCTCCTGTAACAAAGCCGTGGGTAAGGCCGCACACCGCACCGGCCACCGCGCCGGCCCCGGCCCCCATGCAGTAGCCGACCAGCAGTATAGCCATAAGGCCGGCCAAATGCCCCACCGAAACAATGCCCAGCCGCAGGGGAATAAGCCCGATAAGCAGCATGGCACAGGCAATGCTGAGCGAAACCTTTTCCACCATGCCAATACCGGTTATGCCACCCGAAAGGGCTTCTTCTGCCCGCAGCAGAAAAAAGGCCGCCGCAGGCGCCAGTGCGGCTTGGGCTAAGAATATTATACCGTCGTAAAGTTTCACGCTGCCGCTAAAGGCAGCCAGGCCGGTAAAGGCCATGGCAGCGGTTGCCAGCACCATGGGCGAGGCCAAGCGGCTTTGCTCGAAGGAGGTGCCTGTAATAAAAAAGCGAATAGCCGCCAGCACGGCCACGGCTACCGCCTGCAGCAGCCCGCTGCCTCCGGCCAGCAGTAGGTAGCCCACCACGGCACCTGCCGCACTTTGCAGGCAGTAGCGCCGGGGGGCGGCAGCGGCCAGCGCTACCCCAAAGGCCGAGGTTACCCCCAAAATTTTGCCGGTGGCAAAGCATGCCCCTATTGCAAAGGCGCACAGGCTACCCAAAAGGTAGGCATTTTGCGCCAACAGGCCGCGTAGCCGCTGCATCCAGCCCAGGCCTATAATTTCAGTGGAATTTTTCATCGCTTCCGCACCCCTTGCCGCCCGGCGCATATTTTCGCCGCAGCTGCATATCCTTATTAGTTAGTTAGAAATATTTTACGGCCTGGGGGATGCAAAATTTGTCGGCCACAGCGGGCAAAGCCTGGCGGTTTTTGCCACAGAGTTGACAAGTGTGGCGACTACAGTCATAATAGCAGTAGATGAGCGTATTTCTAGCATATACGAGGGTGAATATGAACCTGCAAAAACTACAGCAGCTGTTGGGGCCACGGGCAATTTGGCACTATCGCAGCCTGCCTTCTACCAACACCACACTGCTGCAAGATACCCAAGCGCCGCACGGCAGCCTGGTGCTGGCCGAGCAGCAAACTGCCGGCCGGGGCCGCCAAGGGCGGCAGTTTTTTTCGCCCGAAGGGGCAGGGCTGTATTGCAGCCTGCTGCTGCTTTCCCCCGCCCCGCCAGATACCCGCACCTCGCTTGCGGCCGGCCTGGCCGCAGCACAAACGCTGGAAGCACTCTGCGGGCTGGAAATTGCCATAAAATGGCCCAACGATTTGCTCTGCGGGCATAAAAAACTTTGCGGCATTTTGGTGGAAAGCCGGGTTGCCGCCACCACACGCACGGTTATTGGCATTGGCATAAACCTTACCACGCAGGCTTTCCCGCAAGAGCTTGCGCAAAAGGCAGGCAGCGTGTTAAGCTGCGGTGGCCACCTGCCCGCACGGGAAGAGCTCGTGGCTTATTTGGTAAACCGCCTGGAAGCCTGCCTGGCGTTGCTGGCCCAGCACCCGGAACAGCTTATTGCTCATTGCCGCCAAAGGCTGTACGGCCTGGGCAGGCAGGTGTGTTTTGAGGGCGGCAGCGGCAGCCTTGCGGGCCTGGATGAGCAGGGCCGCCTGCTTGTAGAAACACCCGGTGGGCTGCAGGCGGTGTATGCCGGCGAAGTGGTGCTGCAAGGCTACTAGGCTGGTGTATGGAAGTAGTCAGGTTTTGGTAGGCACTTAGCAGCTTGCATTGTCGAAGCACATCTTTTCATTTAGGAATACCCACGCAAGGCATAGAATTTTTTTGGGGAGCCGCGCGTGTTGAAATTTTACCCACCTAGCGGCCGTTCATA
>CAYYOY010000094.1:0-7033 GCA_964473265.1 uncultured Oscillospiraceae bacterium | reverse complement strand
CATCTGTTGTTCTGGGGCTTCTGGTGTATAACCGTTCTTTAGATCAAGATTTATCCGATTCTACCCTTGTGAACCTCAACGAAATAATGCAGCAGCAGCGTTTTAACTTCTACACAGAAATGACCGCCGAGTTAAAAAACCTGCGCTCGATCGCTGCCACCTTTGCGCATTTTGGCAAAGCCAGCCTAGACCCCCCCGCTGTAATTTCAGACACTTTGCTCTCCACCAATTTTGAACACCTGCTGCTCTGCAATTTAGACGGCAAAAGCATTGTAGATACCGGCGAAGCCGAAAACCTTGCCAACCAGGAATATTTTAAAAGAACCCTTGCGGGTGAAACGGTGCTCACCTCGCCCATGCTTTCGCCCGTGGGGCAGGGGGAAGTGATTATGCTTTCCACCCCTATCTGGCAGAATAATCAGGTGGTTGCCGTGCTGGTGGGCACTTATAATGTGCAAAAGCTCAAGAACCTGTTTTTATCTTCCTTCGGTGGGGCGGGCTATGCCTTTGTAACCGACGGCAGCGGCAAAATTATTGCCGAAACTACCAATGCCTACACCATTACCCGGGAAGAAAATCTACTTGCCAGCCTAGAAAGGTTGGCCGCCTTTGAAGAGGGCCACGACATAGAAACCCTGCGTGCAGAAATTGCCGAGGGGAATGCGGGGCATTTTAGCTATGTAATTGGTGAGCAGAAGCGTCATACCGCCTATGCCCCATTGGGCTTGAACGACTGGTATATTTTTACCATTGTGCCAGATGAAGTAATTGCCCAGCGCGCCAACCGCATTGCAACCCGCGCCGGCTACCTTACCTTCATTATCGTTGTGCTATTTTTGCTGGCAATATTGTATATTTACAAAACACAAACCGGCCTTACCCGCCTGCAAAACAAACACATTGCCGAGCTTACTCACATTGCATTTGTAGATGAGCTTACGGGCTTCCCCAGCTATAGCAAGTTTAAGCTGGACGCACAAAAACTTCTGAACCAAGCCCCCCATGCGCGGCATGTGTTTTCAAAAATGGATGTTGAAAATTTTAAGCTTTTTAATGAGATCTATGGCTACACCGAGGGTAACCGAACCCTAAAAAACATTGCTCTGGCCCTGCAGGCCGTTACAAACCCTGAAAACGATTTATTCGCGCGCATAAACACCGATGAGTTTATTGTTATGCTGGATGACCGCACAGAGCAGCAAATGCAACAGCTGCGCGAAGCCTTTGAAGCAAAATTTTACGAACTGATGGGTGCAGATTTTTCTTACAAAATAAACTTCCCCACCGGCCGCTATTGTTCCGAGGCGGGCGAGGTGAATATTTCTCAAATTTTTGAAAAGGTAAACTATGCACACCGTGCGGCCAAAAATGCCGGCGGCGACGGCGTGGTTTACTACGACGGTAGCATAAAGCAAGCAGCGTTGCATGAAAAAGAAATAGAAAACAAAATGGAGCAGGCGCTGCAGCAAAACGATTTTAAGGTGTTTTTGCAGCCCAAGTACCGTCTTTCGGACGAAAACATAATTGGTGCAGAAGCCCTGGTGCGCTGGCATACTTCCGACGGCGCAGATATAATATACCCCAGCAGTTTTATTCCTGTTTTTGAAAAGAACGGCTTTATCACTAAGCTGGATATGTACATGCTAGACCATGTTTGCGCCATTATTCGCGGGTGGATAGAAAACAGCCTGCCGCTAATTACGGTATCTGTAAACCTTTCGCGGCTGCATTTAGGCAACCCGCATCTTATAGAAGAAATTTGCGGTGTGGTAGATAAGCACGGCGTACCCCGGCGGTACATTGAAATAGAGCTTACAGAATCGGTCATGTTTAATAACGAAGAGCTTTTGCTCGAAGTGCTGGAAGATTTACACCGCGCCGGCTTTACCCTCTCTATGGACGATTTCGGCAGCGGCTATTCCTCGCTGGGGCTGCTAAAAAACATTCCTGTAGACGTAATTAAAATAGACCGTGCCTTCTTTGTAAACTCGAAAAATGAGCTCAACGCCAAGGTGGTAATTTCCAGCATTATGGAAATGTCTAAAAAGCTGGGCATGCATACAGTGGCCGAAGGCGTGGAAACCAGAGAGCAGGTAGACTTCCTGCGCGAGCTGGGCTGCGACGCTGTGCAGGGCTACTACTATGCCAAGCCCATGCCTGCCCAGGAATTTACCGAAAAGTTGAAGGGCTAATAGGGCATTGTTCAAAATGGTTTGCCGAATGGTACTTAAACCACCAAGAATAGGCCATAGGCAGCATTGTGCAAGATTTTACAGAAAATTTTCAAAATAGCTTGCATTTGTACAGTTAAAATGCTAAAATACTTAGGTATCGCAGGACAAGGGGGAGGTGTAACCATGCCGAATATTAAATCTGCCAAGAAACGTGTAAAGGTAATTCAAGCCAAAACGGCTCAGAACAAGGCGGTTAAGTCTAACCTGAAAACGGTTATTAAGAAAGCAGGCCTTGCGCTGGAAAGTAAAGCTGATAATAGCACAGATGCAGTGCGCCTTGCTATTAAGAAGATAGACCAGGCTGCCGCCAAGGGTATTTTACACAAAAATACCGCAGCGCGCAGAAAAGCTAGCCTTGCGGCAAAGCTTCACAGCGTTAGCAAGTAAGCAAAAGCGAACAAAATGGCGGGGGTGCACAAGAGTGCATCCCTTAAATTTTATTCGCCAAAAATATGCCCCACCCCTTGACATCCCACATGCAGGCATGGTATAGTAAGCAAAACCAAATAGCCAAACATAAAACACGAGGACGGGGAATAGTAGCTTTCCGCCTTGCCTTTCAGAGAGCTGCGGTTGCTGTGAAGCAGCAGGCAAAAAGAAGGTGAACTCGCCCCTGAGTGTCCGGCTGAAGCAAAGTAGGCCCGGACGGAACCCCACCGTTATAAGGGGAGGCGTTACCCGGCCCCGCCGTGTGACAGCCCAAGAGCGGGCGCATTTTGCGCCAATGGAAGTGGTACCGCGGAAGCATAGCTTTCGTCTTCTGAAAGAGAAGACGAGGGCTTTTTTGTTGTTCTTTTCTTCTCTTCTTCAACATAAACCCAAGCAAGGAGGTTGCGTATGAAAGAGTTGATGCACATTACCGTGGGGGGCCTGCTGGAACAAATTGCCCAGCAATACCCCGACAGGCTGGCGGTGAAATACACCGACCGCCCCTACACCCGCAGCTGGAAAGAGCTGGATGAAGAAGCCTGCCTATACGCCCGGGGGCTTATGGCACTGGGCATAGGCAAGGGCGACCATGTTGCCATTTGGGCCACCAACCTGCCGGAATGGCTCATCGTCCTGTTTGCCACTGCCAAAATTGGTGCCATATTGGTTACCGTAAACACCAACTACAAGGTGTTTGAGCTGGAATATTTGCTACGGCAATCTGATTCCAAGGCGCTGGTAATGATGGGCGGCTTTAAGGACGCCAACTACTTAGACATTGTAAACCAGCTCTGCCCCACCCTGAAAGATAGCAAGCCCGGCAACTACCACAACCCCATGCTGCCCCATTTGCGTTCGGTTATTTTTGTGGGGGATGAATGCCCCGCCGGCATGGTGCACTGGAAGAGCCTGCCCCAGCTTGCCGAAGATATTACCCCCGCGCAAATGCAGCTGGTGTACAACAGCCTCGACCCCCACGAAGTTATTAACATGCAGTACACCTCTGGTACCACCGGCTTCCCCAAGGGGGTTATGCTCACCCACTACAACATTGTGAACAACGGCCTTTGCATTGGCGATTGCATGAAGTTCACCCATGAAGATAAGCTCTGCATTCCCGTGCCCTTCTTCCACTGCTTTGGGCTGGTGCTGGCCATTATGGCCTGCATTACCCACGCCACCGCTATGGTGCCCGTAGAGGCCTTTAGCCCCGTGCCGGTGCTTTCGGCGTTGCAAAACGAGGAATGCACCGCGGTGCACGGCGTGCCCACCATGTTCATTGCCATGCTGGAGCACCCCCGCTTTGGTGAATTTACCTTCCCCCGGCTGCGCACCGGCATTATGGCCGGCTCGCCCTGCCCTGTTAAGGTAATGGAGCAGGTGGTAGAGCGCATGGGCATGAAGGAAATTACCATTGCCTACGGCCAAACAGAGGCCTCGCCCGTGTGCACCCAAACCACCACGGAAGATTCCATTGAGCTGCGTGTTAGCACGGTAGGCCGAGTGTTGCCCCACATTGAAGCCAAAATTGTCGACCCTGAAACGGGCGAAACCCTTGGCCCCGGCCAACAGGGCGAATTTTGCGCCCGTGGCTACAATGTAATGAAAGGTTATTACAAAATGCCTGAAGCTACTGCCCAAGCCATTGATAGCGAGGGCTGGCTGCATACGGGAGACCTTGCAAAGGTTGACGAAAAGGGGTATTATAATATAACCGGACGCATTAAAGATATGATTATCCGTGGCGGTGAAAACATCTACCCCAAAGAGCTGGAAGAGTTCCTTTACACTCACCCGGCCGTGCAGGATGTACAGGTGATTGGCGTACCCAGCAAGCAGTACGGCGAAGAGGTTATGGCCTGTGTTATCCTCAAAAAGGGAGAAGAAGCTACCGAACAGCAGCTTAAGGATTTTGTACGGGCAAACATGGCCCGGCATAAGGTTCCCAGCTATGTGGGCTTTATGGAAAACTTCCCCATGACTGCCAGCGGAAAAATTCAAAAGTTCAAGCTACGGGAATGGGCGGTGGAACATCTGCGCCTGCAGGACGCTGCCGCTATACCTACCGCTTAGCTCCAACTGGAATTAGGCGCTACAGGAGAGTGAACACACATGCTAAAAAATGAGCTTTTATTGTGTATGGGCTGCATGGCGCCGTTGGAACCCGGTTGTACGGTTTGTCCACACTGCGGTTGCCGCCCTGAAAGCCCAAGCCACGCCGAACACCTCAAGCCTGCAACCCTGTTGGCTTCGGGGCGGTATCTGGTGGGCCGGCCTGTGCGCCACAACCCCCATAGCGCCACCTATATAGGTTATGACATAGAAGAAGACATGCGGGTTTTGGTGGTGGAATTTCTGCCGCTGCACCTGGCAACCCGTAACCACACCACCCAGGCATTAAAGGTTGCTGCCAGCAAAACCACCGCCTATACCACCCTGCTGCAAGATTTTATCTCGCTGCACAAGGCATTGGCCGAGGGTACCAGCGAAATCGTACCCCAGCAGCTGGAAGCTTTCCCCCAGCACAATACCTGCTATTTTGTGTATCGCTTTACCCAAACCATTGCGCTTGGGGAATATATAAGCCAGGCGGGCGGCAGCCTACCCTGGCAGCAGGCCAAAAAGCTGTTTATGCCGCTCTGCACCGGCCTTACCCAACTGCACAGCAAGGGCCTGCTGCACCGTGGGCTTTGCCTAGAAACCATCTTGGTAGATGCCAAGGGCCGCCTGCTGCTGTGCGATTTTGCCCTGCAAGAGCTGCGCACAACCGGCCTGGGCGAAGGCTGCGAGCTGTTCGAGGGCTACAGTGCCCCCGAGCAATACCACCCCGAACAGTGGCAGGGCAGTTGGACAGACGTATACAGCCTGGCTGCCGTGCTCTACCGCTGCCTTACCGGCACACGGCCCGACGCCCCGCCCCTGCGCGAACTGCAAGATAGCCTATTGCCGGCCAATAGCCTGGAACCCTCGCTACCCTCGGACGTTGCTCAGGCGCTTACCGATGCCATGGTGCTTACCACCGAACAGCGCATTCAAAGTGTAGACGAGCTCACCGGCAGGCTGCTGGAATCGGCCGCCGGCAACACGGCAGTTTTCAGCGCCGGCAAGCTGCCCCGCACCCGCGGCAGCCGCCGCGGCACCGCCACCTATATTGTGGTGGCTACACTGGTTACCCTGCTGGTGCTGGGCTTGGGGCTTTCTTACGCCTACTACAATGTTGTGCTGCCCATGCTGGGCATTTCGGCAGAACAACCGCCCGAAAGCGAAAGCCAAACAGACGATTCGCCACAGAGCACTCCCCTGCCTTCGTTTGTGGGCACTTATATTGAAACGGTACGCAACAACTCAGACTATGCCCAGCTTTACAGCTTCACCATTCAGGAAGAATATAACGACCAATACCCTGCCGGCGTAGTGTTCGACCAACTGCCCGAAAAGAACAGCATGGTATACAAGGGTGTAGCGGTAACGCTGTTTGTAAGCAAGGGGTCTGAAACGGTTCCGTTGCCTAACCTAGAAGGCAGCAGCCTCAACTTTGCCATGGATACCCTTACGCGCATGGGAATACAATTTGATATAGAGGAAGTGGAAGAGCTTGGTGCTCAGCCCAACGAGGTTGTACGCACCGATAAGCCTGCCGGTTCCGATATTCGCAAGTACAAGGACCGTGTGGTGTTGTATGTAAACAAGCCACAACTGGAAGAGCCTCGCTATATTATTATCGATTAAGCGGCCTTCCGCCGCTACACGAAAGGACGAAACGCTATGAAGCTTGCCTTTTCAACCCTGGGCTGCCCGGGGTGGTCGTGGGACGAAATTTTTGCTACCGCGAAGGATTTAAAGCTGGACGGCATTGAAATTAGAGGTTTAGAAAACGAAATGTACGCACCCGAAATGCGGGTGTTTACCGGCGAAGCCCTGCCCGCCACCAAAGAGCGTCTGGCAAAAGCCGGCCTTACCATTCCGGCGCTCACTTCGGGCGCCTGCCTGGGCGACGGCAGCGATGCCGAAAAGCAGCTGGACGAAGCCAAAGATTACATCGACCTAGCCGCCAAACTGGGGGCACCTAATATTCGTGTAATGATTACATCGCTGCCCGAGCCCACCCCTGCCGATATTCCCGCCGCACGCAAGCTGTACCAGCAGCTTTGCCAGTATGCCAGCGGTAAGGGTGTGGCTGTGCTGATTGAAACCAACGGCCCGCTGGCCGACAGCCGCGAAATGGCTGCCTTTATGCAGGGCACAGACGAACAAACCGCCGGTGTGCTGTGGGATATTCACCACCCCTACCGCTACTTTAACGAAACACCGGAAGTTACCTATGCCAACATTGGCCGCTGGGTACGCCATGTGCATGTGAAAGATTCTGT
>CAYYOY010000093.1:0-7060 GCA_964473265.1 uncultured Oscillospiraceae bacterium | reverse complement strand
GGCGCTGCGCAAGCTGCGTAGCAGCTTGACGGCCAGCGAAGCCGGCCACGAAAAAAGCAAGGGAAATTCCGGATGGAATTTCCCTTGCAGTTTTTTCGGGCAGCGCCGCAGGGCGCGGGCCTTGCGGCAAGCAGGAGCAAGTGGGGCTTATTCCACTTCGTAAAGCTTGGCAAGACGCAGCAGGTGCTGATACTTGGCCTCTGCAACAGTATCAGCCTGTGCGAAGAGTGCTTCAGCACGGTCGGGGAAGATACGCTGCAGCGAAGAGTAGCGAACTTCCGAGCTGATGAAGTCTTTGTACGAAGCGGTAGGAGCCTTGCTATCCAGCTGGAAGGGGTTTTTGCCCTCGGCAGCTACGCGGGGGTCAAACCGGAAGTTATGCCAGTAGCCGGAAGCCACAGCATTCTTGGTTTCGGTTTGTGCCAGGCCCATGCCGCCCTTAATGCCGTGGTTGATACAGGGAGCATAAGCGATAACAATAGAGGGGCCGTTGTAGCTTTCGGCCTCGTTAAAGGCCTTAATGCACTGGTTGTAGTCGGCACCCTGTGCAATTTGTGCCACATAAACGTAGCCGTAGCTCATGGCAATAGCGGCGAGATCCTTCTTGCGAATCTCCTTACCGGCAGCGGCAAACTGTGCCACAGCGCCGGTGGGGGTAGCCTTGGAGGATTGACCGCCGGTGTTGGAGTAAACCTCGGTGTCGAACACCAGAATGTTTACATCCTCGCCCGAAGCGATAACATGGTCCAAACCGCCGAAGCCAATGTCGTAGGCCCAGCCGTCGCCGCCCAGAATCCAAACAGATTTCTTAGCCAGGAATTCCTTCTGTGTCAGAATTTCCTTAGCCAGCGGCTTAGAGCACTTCTCCAGCTCGGCAACCAGTGCTGCGGTAGCAGCCTTGTTGGCCTTGCCGTCGGTAAGGGTGTTCAGGTAGGCATCAATGGCGGCCTTGCCTTCGTCAGAACCGGCAATTTCGCGCAGCTCCTTCACCTTTTCAATCAGCGCATTGCGAATGGCGTTCTGGGCAAGGAACATGCCGTAGCCGTACTCGGCATTATCTTCAAACAGCGAGTTTGCCCAGCTGGGGCCGTGGCCCTGCTTATTTACAGTGTAGGGGGTTGCGGGTGCGCTACCGCCCCAAATAGAGGAACAGCCGGTGGCGTTGGCAATATACATTCTGTCGCCAAACAGCTGGGTGATGAGCTTGGCATAGGGGGTTTCGCCGCAGCCTGCGCAGGCACCCGAGAACTCAAGCAGAGGCTGCTTGAACTGGCTGCCCTTTACAGTGGTTTCCTTAAACTTTTCAAACACCTCGGGCTTTTCGGGGTGCTTGTGGCCATAGTGGAAAATCTCCTGCTCATGCAGCTGGGTTTCCAGCTTTTCCATTACCAGAGCTTTTTTGCCAGCCTTGCCGGGGCAAACGTTGGCACAGCTACCACAGCCGGTGCAATCGAGCGCCGAAACTGTCATGGCAAATTTGTAGCCGGGCATACCGGTCATATCCATGCTCTTGGTGCCGTTGGGCGCACCGGCCAGCTCGCTTTCGGTAAATGCAACGGGACGAATAACGGCATGGGGGCAAACATACGAGCAGAAGTTACACTGAATGCAGTTTTCAGGCACCCAGCAAGGCACATCCACAGCAATGCCGCGCTTTTCGTAAGCAGCGGTACCCTGGGGCATGTGGCCATCTTCACGGCCTACGAAGGTGGAAACAGGCAGTGTATCACCCTTCTGGGCGTTTACGGGAATAACCACCTGGTTTACGAAATCTACCAGGTCTTTGCGGTCGCCCACAGCCTTGGGCAGCTCTACGCCGCCCTGTGCGTTGGCCCAAGCAGCCGGCACAGCAACTTCCTTCACATCCGAGAAGCCGCGGTCAATCGCTTGGTGGTTCATGGCTACAATCTTTTCGCCCTTCTTGGCATAAGAAGCGGTAGCGGCATCCTTCATATACTTCAGTGCATCTTCTGCGGGAATAATGCCCGAAAGCTTGAAGAAGGCGGCCTGCAGAATGGTGTTGATGCGTCCGCCCAGACCAATTTCGCGGGCAATGGAAACACCGTCAATGGTGTAGAACCTAATGTTGTTCTTAGCAATATAGCTCTTTACATCGCCGGGCAGCTTTTCTTCCAGCTCGGCCATATCCCAGCCGCAGTTCAGCAGGAACACACCGCCGGGCTTAATGTCCGAAACCATGTCGTAGCGGCCAATATACGAGGGGTTGTGGCAGCCTACAAAGTCGGCCTTGCTTACAAAGTAAGTGGACTTAATCTTCTGCTTGCCGAAGCGCAGGTGCGAAATGGTTACGCCGCCGCTCTTCTTCGAGTCATACGAGAAGTAAGCCTGGACATACATATTCGTATGGTCGCCAATAATTTTAATGGAGTTTTTGTTGGCGCCAACGGTGCCGTCTGCGCCCAGACCCCAGAACTTACAGCTGGTGGTGCCTTCGGGTGTGGTATCGGGCGACTGTGTTTCCACCAGCGAAAGGTGGGTAACGTCGTCGTTAATGCCGATGGTGAAGCGCTCCTTGGCTTGCGAGGTAGCGTTTTCGTATACGGCAATAATTTGTGCGGGGTTTACGTCCTTGCTGCCCAGACCATAGCGGCCGGTAAGCAGGGGCAGGTTGGCAAACTTAGTGCCGCGCAGTGCCAGTGCAACGTCCAAATAAAGGGGCTCGCCCAGAGAACCGGGTTCCTTGGTGCGGTCGAGCACAGTAATGGACTTAGTGGTTTCGGGCAGGGCAGCCAGCAGGTGCTGCTTGCTGAAGGGGCGGTACAAACGTACCTTTACCAAGCCAACCTTGCGGCCTTGCTTGTTCAGGTAGTCGATAGTTTCTTCAATGGTATCGCAAGCCGAACCCATAGCCACAATTACTTCGGTGGCGTCGGGTGCGCCATAGTAGTTAAACAGGCGGTAATCGGTGCCGATGGCGGCGTTTACCTTGCCCATATATTCTTCCACTACGCCAGGCAGTGCGTCGTAGAAGCTGTTGCAACTTTCACGAGCCTGGAAGAAGATATCGGGGTTTTGAGCAGTGCCGCGCAGTACGGGGCGCTCGGGGTTCAGGCAGTTGGCGCGGAAGGCAGCAATGGCATCCATATCGGCCAGCTTTGCGAGGTCGTCATAGTTCCAGGTTTCCACCTTTTGCACTTCGTGCGAAGTACGGAAGCCATCGAAGAAATGCAGGAAGGGTACACGGCCCTTAATGGCCGAAAGATGTGCCACGGCGCCAAGGTCCATTACTTCCTGCACGTTGCCCGAGCAAAGCATGGCATAACCCGTCTGGCGGCAGGCATATACGTCTGAATGATCGCCAAAAATAGAAAGTGCGTGGCTGGCAACGGCACGAGCCGAAACATGAATTACGCTGGGCAGAAGCTCACCGGCCATTTTAAACATATTGGGAATCATCAGCAGCAGGCCCTGCGAAGCGGTGAAGGTAGTGGTAAGCGCGCCGGCTGCCAGCGAGCCATGCACCGTACCGGCAGCACCGGCTTCCGATTGCATTTCCACAACCTTAACTTTCTGGCCGAAGATGTTGGTTAGGCCATCCGCAGCCCATTTGTCGGTAACTTCGGCCATAACCGAAGAAGGGGTAATGGGGTAGATGGCGGCAATGTCGGTAAAAGCATACGCGACATGTGCGGCGGCAGTGTTGCCATCCATGGTTTTCATTTTCCTTGCCATTGTATAACGTCCTCCCTTTCTGTTTCAACCCCCGCTTACGCGGCCTGAAACACGGCATGGTAAATAAGATAAAAGGGTTCCGTCCGGGGGCTGGACCCCAAGGCGAAACCCTTACGCACAGCCCTGAACGAAAAAATTATCCCATACGCTTTCAATATTACCACTAATAGGCTATAATGTAAATACTAACAGCGTTAAATTTGCCTGCCACCAGCAGGCTTTGGAGGAAATTGCTGATTTGGATACGGTATTGGTGTTTTTTTTGTTTGGTGCGGGGCTGGTGCTCACAATTTGGGGGGGCGACCACTTTATAGACGCCTCGGTGGCCTTGGCCAACCGGCTGGGCATTCCCAAAATTGTTATTGGTGCTACCATTGTTTCGTTGGGCACCACCCTACCCGAAATTACTGTTTCGGTGCTTTCGGCCATGCAGGGCAACAGCGATATTGCGTTGGGCAACGGCCTGGGGTCTATTATTTGCAATACGGCGCTAATTGGCGGGCTTACCATTTGCCTAAAGCCGGGTAAATTTTCCACCGCTTCGTTTGCCTGGCGGGTAAGCTATTTCTTTGGCTGCATGGCGCTTACAGCCGCCCTTGCCTTCGACGGAATACTTTCGCGGCTGGATGGTGTGCTGCTGGCCGCCGTGCTAGTAGGCTACGTGGTGCTTTCGCTGCGCGATAAAGCCAGCCAAGAGCCCGAAGAAAAAGGCGGCGAAAAGCTGCTAAAAATTATCCTGCTGCTGGCGCTGGGGGCGGTGGCCATTTTCTTGGGTGCCCGGCTTATGGTAGATAACGGTATACGCATTGCGCGGCTGATAGGCATTTCAGAGCGTGTAATCGGCCTTACCTTTATTGCGCTCGGCACCTCGCTGCCCGAGCTGGTTACCGCCCTTACGGCGCTGGCCAAGGGGCATTTAGAGGTTTCGTTGGGCAACATTGTGGGGGCAAACCTTATTAACCTGGTGGCGGTTATCGGTTTTTCGGCCGCCATTGGTACCATTCCCGTTTCGCCCACAAGCCTTTGGCTGGATATTCCCTTCGCGGCCGGTGTAATGCTGCTGCTCACCCTGCCGGTGCTGTTGCGTAAGCGCAGCTACCGCCTGCAAGGGGCCGTGCTGGTTTCGGGCTATGCGGCCTATATGGCCTACATGTTTTTATTTTAACCCAAAAGCTGCAAGAAATAAGAAAAACGGGGGAAGCTGAAATGAAACAACAGGCTAAGTTTTTTTGCTGGTGCATCTCTATTTTGCTGTGGGCGGTAAGCGTTTGGGCGGTGTTCTACAAGCTTGCCCAGGGTGGCCAAATTAGCTGGTGGATTATTGCCGGGCTGGCGGTGGCCGGGCTGGTGCTTTACCTGCTGCAATATGAGCGCGGTGCGAGTGTGGATATTGGCGAATATAAGGGCAAGAAAAAAACCACCCGCAGCCGTTTTTTCTGGGGCTGCAGCACGGAGGAAACCGGCGAGGAGAAACGCAAGCATTCACAGCAATAGGCCGTAGGCTTGGGTTGTTTAGGCAACTGTGGCTGGGTAGCGAAATTTGCAAGTAGACAATAAAAGGCGGCCCCGGCAGGGGAAAAACCGGAGGGATTTTCCCCTGCCGGGGCCGCTGTTGTTCGTGTTGTGTTCAATTCCCGCTATCTACGCTGCGGTTTTTGCGTATGCAACCTACATCAGCGGTGCCCACACCCGCAGCAGCGATTGCACAATGCGCTTGGGGGCAGGTACATGCAGCACATCCTCGGGCAGCACCAAGCGGCAGCTTTGCAAAATGCCGGCAATGTCGTTATATACACGTTTTACCATACTGCCGAAGTAGAAAAGCGTACCACATTCAAAGTGCAGGTAAAGGCTGCGAAAATCTAAATTCGCGGTGCCCACAACCGCCCATCTATCATCGCAGACAAACATTTTTGCGTGCATAAAGCCGGGGGTGTATTCGTGAATTTTTACGCCGGCTTCCAGCAGTTCGCCGTAGTACGATTGCGTTACATAATGCACATACCATTTATCGGCCACGCCGGGGGTAATAATGCGCACATCCACGCCCGATTTCGCCGCCAGGCAAAGGGCGGTTACCATTTCGTTATCGCAAATAAGGTAAGGCGTGGTAATATACACATAGCGTTTGGCGCGAGAAATAATGCTAAGGTATACATTTTCGCAAACATTGCGGTTATCCAGCGGGTTGGAGGAAAAGGGCTGCACATAGCCGTCGCTTTGTGCCTTGCCGCTTTTGCGGTAGCGCAGGTAATCGACATTGTTGCCGGTAGAAAAGCGCCACATTTGCAGGAACATAAGGGTAAAGGGCCAAACGGCTTCACCCTCCAGACGCACGGCGGTATCCTTCCAGTGGCCGTGCACCCTTTTTTTGTTAATGTATTCGTCGGCAATGTTTAGCCCGCCATTGTAGGCAATGCGGCCGTCTATTACACATATTTTACGGTGGTCGCGGCTGTTTAAAAAACCGTCCAGCCGGGGCAGCAGGGGGTTAAAAAGCTCGGCCTGTATACCGCGCTTACGCAGCTGCTTAAGAAAGCCCTCGGGCAGCAAAAGAAGTGTGCCCATATCGTCGTACATTAGGCGTACGTCCACACCCGCTTTGGCCTTGCGTTCGAGTACTTCCAGCACGGCGTTGAACATTTCGCCCGGCTGAATAATGAAATATTCCAGAAAAATAAACTCTCGGGCGCTTTCCAGGTCCTCCAGCAGGTCGGCAAACCAGTGTTCGCCCACTGCATAGTAACGGGCGGCAGTGTTTTCCACAACCGGCAGCCAGGCGTTGCTTTCAATATATTGGGCAAGGCAGCGGCTGTCGGCATCCTGCTCGGCCAGGCGTTCGAGCACCTGAGGGTCTTGCACGGCCATAGAAATGCTTTCAGCGGCTACCTGTGTTAATAGCTCGCGCCGCCCGCCGCCCAGCTTAATGCGGTTCCAAAAAATAAAGAAGGCGCCGCCCACCAGCGGGAAGAGCATCATAATTAAGGCCCACACCATTTTATAAGCAGGGTTCATGCTGCCCTGAAAGAGCCACAGCACAATGAGCGCGCTTATCAGCGTAAGCCCCACATAGGCTGCGGTGGCCAGCTGCGAAAGGCCTATCAGCAGCCAAACCAGCATGGTTAGCTGCACCAAAATCATTAAACCAAAAATAAAAGTGCGGGAAAATAGTATACGCATCAACTTTAAAAGCAAGCTGCCACCTCCGGATGAAGCTTTTACCACAACAATACACAGTATAACCAAAGCCCGTGCGGCTATGAACGGCCGCTAGGTGGGTAAAATTTCAACACACGCGGCTCCCGCAAAAAATATTCTATGCCTTGCGTGGGTATTCCTAAATGAAAAGATGTGCTTCGACAATGCA
>CAYYOY010000092.1:0-7117 GCA_964473265.1 uncultured Oscillospiraceae bacterium | reverse complement strand
AGCTTACTTTTTGCACGAGTGCAAAAAGTGGATCTCCTCCGCTTTTTTTTGCAAGCCCAAGGTCTTGCAAAAAATGCTACTGGTTCTCATTAATATACGGTTAGCTGTTTCCAAAACACCGTTCGTAAGCAGGCAACACCCTTAGGGCTTTATTTTATAAAAACGCTCGGGTGTGCCGGCAACCTCGCTGCGGGCTGCAAAAATGCCGCCTGCACCGGCCGCTAGGTCGGGGTCGCCTTCGGGTATCCAGAAGTTGGCAGTGCAGACATAGAAATCTTTCATATCGCTGCCGCCAAAGCCGCCACAGCAAATATTGCGCACCGGGAAGGGAATTTCCTTTACCAGCGAAAGGTCGGGCAGGCTGTACACCGAAATTACCTTGGCGTCGTCCCAGTGGCAAACATAGATGTTGTCGTTTACATCTACACACACGCCGTCGGGCATTTTGTTGAATTGCAGCACCTCTTGGGGGGCACCCCAGGCGCCTTTTTCTACTGTATACTCAAACTTCAGTAGCTTTTTGTTGTAGGTATCTACCACATACATGGCGGTGTTGGCATTGTTGAAGAAGATGGTGTTATACTGCACCAGTTTTTCCACCAGCGTTACCACGCTGCCATCAGTATCTACCATATAGAAGCCGCCGGTCATAGTTTTGGGGTCGAAATTGGGTTCGGTAAAGGCCTTGGAAACGGTGCTGGTGAAAATTCTGCCGGCGCTGTCGCAGCGGGTGTCGTTATAGCGGAATTCGCCGGTGTTGGGCTGGGGCGCACAGATAAGCTCTAGCTTGCCGGTGGGGAAATCGAGCAGCATCATGCCATCGTCCACCGCAACCAGCAGCTTGTCAACCACATCGCAGGGAATGGCAGCACCAATGGTGCTGTGAGTATCCACCCATTCGTCCTGGCCGGTGGCCGGGTCGTACCTGTGGACGCGGCCGCTGAAAAGCTCGTTCCAGTACAGCTTTTGAATGCGAGGGTCCCAAATAGGGGTTTCCACCAAGGGGTTTTTCGCGTCAATGGCTAGGGTAAAGTTCATATATACGCCTCCCATTTAATATTTTGCTTTACTATTTTCCTTTCAACTCCGGCACTGGATGGTACCGGGTATTTATAGATGGTCGTGTCCATCCTGTGCATTGATGGTGTATTCCCTACCCTTTCATTAGCTGCAATACCTGCTGCTCCAGCTCTTCCACATTGCGGCCTGTAATAAAGCCCATGCCCATAAGGGTGGGGGTACCCAGGTCGTGGTCGGGTTTTACGGCGCTTACAATAAGGTCTGCATATTCGGCGTAGGCATCCACTTCGGCTATAGGGCACTGTATGGTTTTATAGTGGATTTTATGTTGTTTTAACAGCCGCTGCAACGCGCTATTGATTACCGAAGAAGTCGCTACGCCCGTTGCACAGGCCACTACGATCGTTTTCATTTGCATGCTCCCGTTCATTCCATAGTGGAGTGTTTTGTTGCGATTCCATACGCCGTTCGTAGGCAATGCACAGCAGGGTTACCACCGCGGTAAAGGCTGCCACCGCCAGCATACCCCAGCCCGGCAGCGCCAGCATTTGCGCAAACAGCCAGGGCAACGGGTTGCCGATGGAAAGTGAGGTGATAAACCCCTGCCCCTGCAGCCCACCGCCTGCCGCGTCCTGCACCAGAAGGGTATAGGCCGGCGCAAAATAACCGGCTATGGGCAGCATGATGGTTAGCGCCACCGTGCCCGAAACCAGCGTGCGCCACAGACTGCCCTTATGCACGGGTGTAGCCATAGCGATAAAGAAGGTAATATAGGGAATATCGCCCAGCGGAAGCGTGTTGTTGCCAGGCAGCACCAGGCTAAGCACCACCACAATGGGGATAAGCAGGCCGGCGGCGTACACGGTGGTGGGGTGGCCCAGCACCACGGCGGAATCTACCCCTATGTACAGTTCTTTCCCGCCAAAGCGCTTTTCGGTAAAGCGGCGCAGCGCCTGCGAAATGGGGATAAGCCCCTCCATAATAATTTTAACAATACGAGGTAGCAACAGCATTAGGGCTGCCATATACACCCCCAGTTGAAGCGATTGCACCAGCGGCATGCCTTGCAGCAGGCCTATTGCACTGCCCATCATTACACCAATGGTAAGTGGTTCGGTAAGAAAGCGCGCCGTCTTGCCCATTTTGGGGGTATGCTGGGGCAGGGCAACCCGGCGGCCAAAGAGGGTATATAGTTTTTCCAACACCAGGAATAGCGGCAGCAGAGCACAGGAAATGCCATGCGGCACTGAAACGTTGGGGATTTCAAATTCCCGCTGCACTAGCCGGGCGCTAATATCCGCCAGCTTGAGCGAAACAATGCAATGGCAGGCTGCACACAGAAAGCCGTAGAGCATAGAGCCTGTCATAATACCAATTACCGAGCCAGAAAGGGCGTAGTGCCAATAGTTCCAAATATCAACATTTACCGTTTTGGTAAGCCGCAGGGTGAGCATAAGGTAGTTTACCGCCAGTGTAAGGGGGATGATAAGCACCCCCCGCACGGTGGAAAAGGCTACGGCAGCCGAAACCGGCCAGCTTACATCCAGCACCATGCCGGTGTGGCCAAAGCGGGCAAACAGGCTTTGCAGCGCCGGTGCAATGGCCCGCCACACAATGCCCATAACAAGGCTAACCCCCACTAGCCCCACCCCAATGGTGGCAGCGGCGCGAAAGGCTTTTACCGCCCCCAGGCCCAATAGTATACTTAGTAAAAAGATGATGGCCGGGGCAAAAACCGTGGAACCGGCCTGTTGTTGAATGCCTGCGAAGAAATCACCCATGGTCCCTTCCCCCATTCAACTTCCCTAAAAGCAAATTGAAAAGACTGAATGCCACCCTCATGCTATCATGTCCACACGTAAGGTAGCAATAAATTAAAAATACTTAAATTGTCATTCTCTTTTTGAAAAACAAAACTATTGGACATATTTTGTACAAAAACCATAAACTTTGTGGGTAATCTTTAAAAATGTGCTCATTTAGGCTATGATTATCTAAACTTTGTGTTTACTGTATGGAGGTTTGGGCATGGGGCTTAACGGAATATCGCTGGAAATTCTGGCATATCTGCGGCAACAGGCCGATTATATTTCCATAGAGCAGCTGGCAGCACGGTGTGGGCTTTCGGGCCGGGCGGTGCGCTACAACCTGCAAAAAATAGAAGAACATTTGGTGAAAAAGGGCTTCCCCTATTTGGAAAAAGAACGCCTGCGGGGGGTGCGCCTGCCGGAGGCCCAACTGCTGCAAATATATGTGGATGGGCTTACGGAATCGCTTAAGCCTTATCAATACAGTTATTCCGCCAAAGAGCGTGTGAGCTATATATTGGCCACCCTGCTGCAGGCCGGCGGCCCGGTGCTGGTAGAGCATTTTTGCAAGCGCTTGGAGCGTGCCCGCGGTACGATCTTAAAAGACATTGACGAGGCCGAGGCCTGGTTTGCCGACCGGGGGCTTTCGCTGGTGCGACGGCCTAAGGTTGGGATAAGCGTACGCTGCGACGAAGCTGCCCGCCGCTCGGCACTGGCCGAAGTGCTATTCGATTCTCTCGAGCCCCGCGAGGTTATCCGCTATACCGAAAGCAGCGCGGCCGCCACCAAATATGGCATGCTGCAGCTTGGCACACTGTTTCAAAGGGTTTCACCCGCACTGGTGGGGCAGGCCATTAAACGACTGGAAGGGCTGCTGGAGCTGCACCTGAGCGACCAGGCGTTTCGCAACCTGGTGCTGCACCTAGCCATTTTGCTGGAACGCTGTGCACAGGGCAAAGATACCCTGCCCGAGCCGCTACCCCAGCATGAACTGTGCGCCAGTGCAGAATATTGCGCAGCGGCGCAAATTATTCACGAATTGTGCGAGCCTTTGCATGTTGAAGTACCGCAGGGCGAAATTGTTTATTTTACCTACCACATTTTGGGGGCTGCGTCCTTTAAGCACGCCCTTTCGGCCCCCAGTGGCGGACAAGAGGAAAACAGCCGCCTGCTGGAAATTATAGACGAGATGATTGCCCGCATGGAGCGCATTTATAGCGTCTGCTTTGGCCCTAACTGCGAGCAACTGCGCCAGGGGTTGTTTATCCACCTGCGGCCCAGCATATACCGCCTGCGGTATAACCTCTACCTAAAAAACCCCATTTACGAGGATATCCAGCGACAGTACAGCCAGCTGCTGTTTAACACCCGGCTGGTGTGCGCCCCGCTGGAAAGCTATGTGGGCGGGCCGATTAACGACCATGAAATTTCTTACATAGCCCTGCATTTTGGGGCGGCGCTGCAGGGACTGAACAAGCGCGGCCATGCCAACACCCGGGTGCTGCTGGTGTGTGGTTCGGGGGTAGGTTCGGCACGGCTGGTGCAATCGCAAATTGAGCACAAGTTTCTCATCGAGGTGGTGGACACCGTTTCGGGCCGTTTGGCGGCCCAAATGGACATGGCTGAGGTAGACTGCATTATTACCACCATTCCCCTGCCCGGGCTGGCCGGCAAGCCCTGCCTAAAGGTAGCGCCTGTACTAACCGACGACGATTACAAGGCGCTTTCCAACCTGCTGGCCCCCCGCTATGCCGCCGAAGCCCATACCTTTGAGGCCCGCATGGCAGCACGACTGGTGAAGATTGTGGAAGACTACTGCCAACTGCAGGATAGCGGCAACCTACAGAACCTCTTTTTAAACGAGCTTATTGGCCGGGGCGGTGACGAGCCCAAGGGCGGGCAAGCCGAACTAAAACTCTGCGACCTGCTGTTTAAGGAGTACATTGTGCTGGGGCTGCGCTGCGAAAGCTGGCAAGATGCCATTGTGGCGGGTGCACGCATTTTGGAAGAGCGGCACCATATTCAGCCCTGCTATACAAAGCGTATTGTAGACAACCTGGAAAAATACGGTCCTTACATGCAAATGTTGCCGGGCATGGTGCTTTCGCATGCCTCGCCCGAGGATGGCGTAGAGCGCCTGGGCATGAGCATGGTTACGCTAGACCCGCCCATTTGCTTTGGCTATGCCGAACACGACCCGGTGCAGGTTGTAATAACGTTGGCGGCGCTCGACAAAGAAACCCACCTGCACGCACTTATGCAGCTGCTGAAGATGATAAAATCGCCCCAGGGGTTTAAGGCACTTACCCATTTGACCAACAAAGACGATATTATGGATATTATTTTAAAATTTTCGATTTAGTATTTTTAAATGCTGAAGGGGGGAACAGGTATGGCGATTGCCAGAAAGCACATAGCCTGCGTTTGCGGCGCGGCCATTGCAGGCAGCAGCATTGTTAAGCACCAGGTAGAAGAGCTTTTCGAGCGCCACAACATTCAGGATGTAGACATTATTTGCTGCCGCTTTCAAGAGTTAGACGAAATTTTAGACCGCATTTGCGCCATTGTTACAGCCTCTAAGGTCTTCCGTGAATACCCTGTTCCGGTTATTTACGACGTAAATTATCTAACAGGTGAGGAATGCGAAGAAAGCAACCGCCGGCTGCTGCAAATTATACACAGCGCACCCAATAGCCCGCAGGACGATTTAGTGAAAAATAACTGGTAGCATTCCCGGTGCAGCAGGCAGGTGCTCTGCTTGCACCCAAAATGCCGCGCTTGCCCTGGTAAAAGGGGTAGGCTGCCGGCAAACTGCGCATGGGTTGGGAAAGAAACACCCCGGTGGGGGTTTCTTTCCCAACCCATGGCCGGCTACGCCGGCAGCAGCCCCGAAGGGAAAATCCGCCGGATTTTCCCTTCGGGGCTGCGCGCAGTTTGCCGGCCTACACCTTTTCTGCCAACCCGGCCCGGGCATAGCGGGTTTTATTTTTTGCAACTTTATTCACAAATGCTTAATAATATGCTATACTGTGTGCACCACCGTTTGAAGGAGCAAGCATGCATGCACACCATTAAAAGAGCCTTTATCGACACCCTGCCGGTACTGGCGGGCTACCTTTTTGCAGGAACAGCCTTTGGGCTGCTGCTGTTTTCGGCCGGCTTCGGCTGGCCGTGGGCCGTGAGCGCCAGTGTTTTGGTCTACGCGGGCTCGCTGCAGTTTTTGCTGGTACCCTTTTTGGCCCAGGGGGCCCATGTGTTCACCGTACTTATTATGAGCCTGGCTGTAAATTCACGCCACATATTCTATGGCCTTTCGTTTATAGAAAGCTTTCGGCAAATGGGCTGGCGCAGGCCGTACATGATATTTTCTCTTACCGATGAAACCTATTCGCTGCTCTGCCTGAATATGAACACCCCCAACAACACCCCAAACTACTATTTTAGCGTTGCACTGTTAAACCAGTGCTATTGGGTAGCGGGCTCGCTGCTGGGCAGCCTGGCGGGTGCGCTGCTGCCGCTTGCCACAACAGGGGTCGATTTTGCTATGACAGCACTGTTTGTGGTTATCTTTACCGAACAGTGGCTGGCCTCTAAAAGCAAGCTGCCGGCTGCTGTGGGGCTTGCCTGCGGGCTGGGCTGCCTGTTGGCTTTCGGGCCAGATGCCTTTATTCTGCCGGCGCTGCTGCTTTCCGTGCTGGCGCTACTGCTTTTGCAGCCCAAGCTGGAGGTGGCACAATGAACGCAGGGCACTCCGCACTGCTTATTGGTGCAGCGGCGCTTGCCACCCTCTTCACCCGTGCGCTGCCCTTCTGGGTATTTTCGGGCAAGGGCGGCCTGCCGCCCCGCATGCAGTATCTAGGCAAGGTGCTGCCCTTTACGGTAATTACTATTTTGGTTTTATATTGTGTGCGCGCTGTACAGCCGCTGCATTTTCCCTTTGGTCTGCCAGAGCTGCTCTGCATAGTAGTGGTAGCCGTGCTGCATGTTTGGAAGCGCAACAACCTTCTTTCAATCGGCGTGGGCACTGTGCTCTACATGGCCATTGTGCAAAACATGTGAGCATGGCAATACATAATTTCAGTGCGACGCGCCGCCAACAGCACAAACTCTACTAAAGAGGATATAAAATATGAAAACAGGCCTAAAAGTTTTGCTCTTGGCATGGGTTGTTGCCATGATTCTTTATGCGTGCAGCAGCGGGAATGCCAGCAGAGAAAAGGTAGATCATGCCTTGCCTGCTTTTACAGGAGATTCCTTTTTGGAACCAGACCCAATTTGAATGCGCTTAT
>CAYYOY010000091.1:0-7118 GCA_964473265.1 uncultured Oscillospiraceae bacterium | reverse complement strand
AAAAAGGTGTTATTATCGCCATTTAGCTCTAATAAGAATTCCTGCAATTCTTGCGGCAAAGCTACATTAAGCTTGGAAGTTATAGAGCCAATTTGCATTATAGTAGCAGGTTCTTGAATATTTGCAAAAGGGTTTTGCTCGTTTAACTTAGCAACTATTTCTTTCCACATAATTTTCTTCCCATATAGATATTTTAACCCTTACACCAAAAGCTGCCAAGTTTCCACTCGACAGCTTTCTAAAACTTTGGCGTTAGTGGTCGTTTTAGTTTGGCAGCTACATTTTTGCTTCAAGCCATTCAAGGGCTTTTTGTATGTTTTGGGGGCCTCCATCATTTTCAGGCTTGAACGAGAACATTGCCACGCCACTGCCTTTCGCTTCGGGAACTTCATCCGTATTAATAAAAGTCTGCCAATTGGGGCTTGAGAAATCTATTTGCACAAGGCTTTCATTTTCAATAAGATATATTGTAGGAATAAACTCAAAGCCATCCATATATCCATCTGCGTCTATGGCACTACCATCCCAACATACCAAAACAGGGTAGTCATACCCATCAAAATTTTGAAACTCAATACCCATACAAGCTATTTTTTCTGCGCCTACCATGCGCCCAGCAACCGTATGAGTACTACCGTACACTGCTGATGTATAGGTTACAGGTTCGAATGTAGACAAATAATCGTGATACACTTTTGCCCAAGATGTTGAATTGTATTCGGGTGCCGACACAACATCTAACTCGTGCGATGAGGATAAAGATTCCCCACCGGCAAGAGGTGCATCGGCTGAGAGCGAGTTGCTCCGAGCGCCAGAGCAACCCGGCAGTATAGCCATAACAGCAAGCGCAACGGTAAAAATCCACCTAAGAGCTTTCCTTTTCAAAGTACCTACTCCTTCTCATCGTTAGAACCCACTTCAACAACTTCTTACAATCTTGTGCTTGTAATTCAAAAGAGCGAACGTAGATAATGCTCTTTTGCTACAAAGACTTTAGCAATTCAATTCTCTGTTTATCAATCAATTTGTTTTCTTCTTCACTCATTGTCGGGTCGCTGAATTGATACCATTTTTCACAGGGTAATAGCGCACATTCACCGCAATGGTTTAAGCGTTTATGCCAATTTGCTAACCCTTTTATTTCGGGGCAACCTTTGCACTCATTTGGGAATGACTTGCATTCAGAACATACCATACCACAGCAGCTTATTACCTTGTTCATTGTTTGCTCCACAATGCAAAATATAAATACTCTTCATTTATGAATAAAAGCCTGTCAAACACAACATTCGACAGCTTTCAATAAACTATGGCGGAGAGAGGGGGATTCGAACCCCCGGCCGGGAAAACCGGTCACTGGTTTTCAAGACCAGCTCCATAAACCACTCGGACATCTCTCCATATGCAGAGAATATCATAGCACATGCGCAGGGGGCAGTCAAGCCAAGCTCCGTCGGCTTTTGTTGGTGTGCAAAAAAAAGCCCGGTAGCGCTAGCGCCCCACCGGGTAATACATATGTATGTACTGTGCCTACAATAGTTTAGCGGGGTTCAATTATCAACTTAATGGCAGTTCGCTCCTCTGCGTCTATTACCACACTGGCAAATGCCGGTACACAGATAAGGTCTATGCCTGCTGGTGCTAAGTACCCCCTTGCTATCGCTACGGCCTTAATGGCCTGGTTTGAGGCACCGGCTCCCACCGCTTGCACCTCTACTGCTCCCTTTTCTCGAATTACTCCTGCAATGGCCCCTGCTACGGAGTTTGGTGCCGACCTTGCAGAAACTTTTAGAACTTCCATTGCTCATTCTCCCTCCGGTAAATTCTGTCGGCAATGTTCAAAGCGGTAACCCATATGGGTTTGGCAGAGAAATTGTATGAATGAATTGGAGGGTTATTCTCTGTTTTCCGCCTTTACATTGTGTGCTGCGCATTGCAGTTTGTGTTACTTTTTTTGCAAATCCAGCTGCCATCGGCACAACAGGCAACATGGACGAACAGCACAGTCTATCTTTGTAACATAACTATACAATATTTTCAAATTATTGACAAGTGCTTTTGTAAAATTTGTTTGTTACTCAACAACAAAACGTTCGATTTTGTGCGCTTTTCCCGATTTATTATCTGTTTCTACCAAGATTCCGCTCATACGGCAGGGCAGTTTTTCATTTTCAAAACGCACCGGCAGGCGTGTACGCAAGCGTGCAATGGCTTGCTGGGGCTTTACACCCAGCGCGGAATAATAGCTGGCGCACATGCCAAGGTCGGTAACATATGCGGTGCCTTGGGGCATAATGCGTTCGTCTGCGGTAGGAATATGGGTATGGGTACCTGCAATGGCCGATACTTTACCGTCTAAATAAAAGGCCATAGCAATTTTTTCTGAGGTAGCCTCGGCGTGGAAATCTACCACAATATGCCGTGTGTTCAGGGTGGGCAGCAGGCGATCCATGGCATCAAACGGGCTTTCGGGGGTATCTAAATACACCTGGCCCTGCAGGTTTACTACCGCCAACTGGCAGTGTAGCAGGTCAAGCACATACACCCCCACACCCGGGGCTTCCGGGTGAAAGTTTGCGGGGCGCAACAGCGGCTTGCCGCTATCTAGTAGCTCGTAAATCTCGCGCCGGCGCAGGGCATGGTTGCCGCTGGTTACCACATCTACCCCGCTATCCCATAGGTGTTGAATGCTGCTGGGCAGCATACCGTTGCCCTCGGCGCTGTTTTCGCCGTTGGCTATTACAACATCGGCCTTACAGGCGCGTTTGAAAGCGGGCAAACGCTCGCGCACAAATTCACAACCATGCTGGCCAACAATATCACCAAGCATCAAAATTACCATGCTGTCCCCCACTAATCGTTATGTTTTGTGCCCTTAGCTGCGTAGCTTGAACAAATTTGTGTCGGTAGTAAAATTGGGGAAGCTATAAAGTACAAGTACATCGTCAAAGCGTTGTTCACCCAAAACCGTAGAAAGTTTATCCAGCGCACGCATATCGGCCACCCATACTTCGTCGTAGCTGCAGGTGAGCAAGGGCGCCAGGCTGTTGCCAAAGGAATCTTTCACCAACAGCAGGCGGCGGGGCGCTTGGGTGGTGTTTTGCATGCCGCTTCGCAGTACGGTAATGCCGTTGTTTCCCCAAAGAAACGCAGCGTATTTATCGCGCTGCTGCCATTTTTCGTCCTGGTAAAACCCCAGCTTGCTTTCGCCGTCTATTTCTACGGAGGCCACCGGCATATTGTAGTATACAATTTCGTCGGGTTGGGCGTTAAAAAGCTTACACTTTGAAAAATATGTGCCTAAAAAGCCAGAAACCTCTCGACGGTAGGGCTGCAACTCTTCCAGCGCCAGTGGCGTACCGCCCTGCTGTGTAATATAGTAGCTATAGAAATAATAGGCACCCAGGGTGGTCCAGTGGTGGTCGGTGCGGTAGAATATATATTCATCTGTAAAGGGTTGCAGGGCGTTTTCGGGCTGCATAAGCGTTAGGTTGGGTGCCGAAAGGCCGCTGTAAATTTGCTGGCGCACGGCAAGCTGGTCGAGCATGGGTAGGCCAGCCGGCAGCTTATCTCCTAAAAGTATATAGCCGCTGGGCAAAACGGCGAAAGTAAAATGCTGGTCGGGGTATTTTGCGGCCATTTCCTGCACAAAACCAGCGTTGGCGGCAGTGCGTTTTTCGTCGTAGGTAAGCTGTTTTTCAAACAAATAACCGCCGGCACCATAAACAATACCGTTGTTTTCCAGCTTGCCCAGGGCATATTCACTGCGGCTCTTCAAGTCTATCCAGCCGTTGCGCCACACAAATTGGTCGTTGACATATTCTTCATACTTCATGGTATATTTATTGGCCGCCAGCTCTTTCCAGCTGAAGTGCGGGCTTGCTTTTAGGTAACGGTTTTCCAGCTCTGAAAAGGTCTGGTCGGGCAGCAGCACATCGGTTATAAACAGCCCAAATATTACGGCAAAAAACACCACCAACAGCGGATATTGCAGCAGCGTCTTGGCTTTGTTCACCTGTAGCACCTCCTAGAAGCGGAAATAAAGGAAGGGGTTGTACACAGCATCTACAAGGTAGGCTATGCTCACCAGCAGAACGCCGGCATACAGCACTGTTCGCAGCCAGATATTCTGGCGCTCAAAGGCCTTTTGCAGCAGAGGTGTAGCCAGCAAAATGCCCACCAGCAGTGAAACCCCGTAGTTGCGCAGGTAATACATCCAGTCGCCCCCCGGGTTTAGGCTGAACAGCCGGCCCAGAAAAACCCCAAGTTGGCCAAAATCGGTAATAGCAAAAATGGCCCAGCTTAGCATGGTAAGGGGCAACACATACAGCCGGCTTAGCAGCGGGTGGCGCTCCAGCTTGTCCAGGTAAAAGAACTTTTCCAGCGTAAGCAGCACGAAGAAGAAAAGCCCCCACAGCACAAAGTTCCAGCTGGCCCCATGCCACAGGCCGGTAAGCCCCCAAACCATAAATAAGTTAAAGATATTGCGCCCCACCGAGCAGCGGTTGCCCCCCAGTGGAATATATACATATTCGCGAAACCAAGAGCCGAGTGTCATATGCCAGCGGCGCCAAAACTCGGTAAACGATTTTGAAATGTAAGGGTAGTTAAAATTCTGCGGGAACTCAAAGCCCAGCATTTGCCCCAGGCCAATAGCCATAAGGGAATAGCCCGAAAAATCGAAGAAAATTTGCAAGCTATAGGCCAGCAGGCCCAGCCAGGCCAGCGGGGTGGAAATGCCGGCAAAGCCCAGCTTTTCAATTTCTGTCCACAAAGCACCCACGTTGTTGGCAATAAGCACCTTTTTCCCCAGCCCTAAAATAAAGGTGCCTATGCCCCGCTGTATTTGTGCAAGGTCTATCTGGCGTTCGCTAAGCTCGCGGCGGATATCGGTATATCGCACAATTGGCCCGGCAATAAGCTGCGGAAAAAGCACAACATAGGCGCCGAAGGCAATAATATCGTCCTCTGGCTCTACCTTGCCGCGGTAAACATCGATGGTGTAAGACATAGTTTGAAAGGTATAAAACGAAATGCCCAGCGGCAGTGTAATGTTTATGCCGGTAAGGGCCAGGCCGGTAAGAGCATTTATATTTTCAACAAAAAAGTTGGTATACTTAAAGAAGAATAGCATACCCAGGTTAAAAACCACAGAAAACAGCAAAAAGCCCCGGCGTGCACCGCGGCTCTGGCCAAAGCGTTTTATGCCCTGGCCGGCTGTATAATCTACAAGGATAGAAGCGATCATAATGGGGAAGTATCGCACCTCGCCCCACGAATAGAACACCAGGCTCAGCAGCATAAGAGTTAGGTTTTTCAGCCGCCTGGGGGTTAGGTAGTAGAGCAACAGTGCAATGGGCAGAAAGCGAAAAAGGAACAGTACGCTTGAAAAAACCATAGAACCCTCCGTAGCAGGGAAGTGTGGTATACCGGTTGTCTTTTAAGAGAGCGGCGAAAGCCAATTTCTTATCGTTTGGCTTTCAGGCTTTTGCTTAGTATCCGCCCATTCACCAAGCTTTATGCGAAAGATAGACACAAGATATAAGCTGCATGATACAAGAACCATGAAATGTAGTATAGCGGAAGCTGCGTTACTAAATTCAAACATGCACTCTCTTACCTCTTAATTTTTGTTTATACCTTGCGCACCTTGGAAAGGAATTCCCGCAGGCGGGGGTGCTGGGGCGATTCGAAAAAGGTCTTGGGGTCGTTTTGTTCCACAATGCGGCCTTCATCCATAAACAACACCCGCGTGGCAACCCGGCTGGCAAAACCCATTTCGTGGGTTACTACCACCATGGTCATGCCTTCCGCGGCAAGCTCGCCCATAACGTCCAGCACTTCGCCCACCATTTCGGGGTCGAGCGCCGAAGTAGGTTCATCAAAGAGCATTACATCGGGGTTCATAGCCAGCGCCCGCACAATGGCAATGCGCTGCTTTTGTCCACCCGAAAGCTGGGCGGGGTAGCTTTCGGCCTTATCGCTCAGGCTTATGCGGGCCAGCAGGCGCAGGGCGTTTTCTCGCGCTTGGTCTACCGTTTGCAGCCCAAGCTTAATGGGGGCAAGGGTAATGTTTTCCATTACTGTCATATGCGGAAAGAGGTTAAAATGCTGGAACACCATGCCCATTTTTTGGCGGATACGGTTGATATCCACACCCTTTTGGGTAATGTTGGTATCTTCAAACCAAATTTCGCCCCCGGTTGGCCGTTCCAGCAGGTTGAGGCAGCGCAAAAAGGTAGATTTACCAGAACCCGAAGGCCCCACCACTACTACCTTTTCCCCTTGATGTATGGTTTCGGTAATATCGCGCAGCACTTCAAGGCTGCCAAAGCTCTTGCTTAAATTCTTAACGTCTATCACCTGCTGCCATCCTCCTTTCCAGCCGTTGTTGAATTGCCGTAAGCCCAATTACTGTTACAAGGTACACCAGTGCTATGGTAAAGAGCGGCACATAGGCACTAAAGGTGCGGCTGCGAATGAGCATGGCAATCATCGTAAGCTCGCGGATAGCGATCATGCCGGCTATAGAGGTTTCCTTTACCAGCACAATAAACTCGTTAAAGAGGGCCGGCAGTATGTTCTTAAAGGCCTGTGGCAGAATGATGTAACGCATGGTGGTGTTTTTATCCAGCCCCAGCGAACGGCCTGCCTCCATTTGGCCTTTGTCTATCGATTGTATACCGGCGCGTATAATTTCTGCAACGTATGCGCCGGAATTGACACCAAAGGAAAGTATGGCAATTGGGATACCCACATTGGCTTTTACCGCCCCGAAAATTACATAATACATAATGAGCAGCTGCACCATCATGGGGGTACCACGCACAACGGTTAAGTACAAATTACATATCTTTTCGGCCGGGCGCAGCGCACGGCTATCGGCAGCATACACCTTAATAACCGCCACCAGCATGCCGATGACAGTACCCAGCAGCGTTGCCCCTGCTGCAATAATCAGCGTGTTGCCCAAACCTTCGAGGTAGAGCATATAGCGGTTCTGTGCAAATACGTTGGTATAAATATCCAGCCATAGGGCGTTAAGAAATTGCATGGCGCCACCTCTTTCCTTTGTCTTTGCTTACAGTCGCCGAACAGTCCAGACAGCCTGCCGGCAA
>CAYYOY010000090.1:4259-7175 GCA_964473265.1 uncultured Oscillospiraceae bacterium | reverse complement strand
ATTCAAAAGTGGTTGGGTTGCTGCTGCTTGCTCTCCATACAATCTCCATAAAACTCAACTATACTAATTCACCGCTAGGGGGTGCCGGGTTGGAAAAACAAACCATATTAATTGTTGAGGATGAGCCGAAAATCTCTGAGGCTATCGAAGCGTATCTTAAAAGAAGTGAATATAACACGCTGGTTGCTGCCGACGGCAGACAGGCGCTACTGTTGTTTGAAAAAAACCGGCCGGATATGGTCATCCTTGACCTTATGCTCCCCTTTGTTTCGGGTGAGGAAATTTGTAAAACCATTCGCAGACAATCTCGAATTCCCATCATAATGCTTACGGCAAAAGCAGGTGAGGACGACAAAATTGACGGGCTGGACATGGGTGCAGACGATTACCTTACCAAACCATTTAGCCCAAGGGAGCTTGTGGCACGGGTAAATAGCCTGTTTCGGCGTTGCAACGCCGGCATTTCGCAACTTTTCAACCAGATGTCCTGGAATAATGGCGACCTGGAAGCCGATTTTGAGGCGCGCGCTGTAAAGAAAAAAGGCAGAAGCGTATGCTTAACCCACAGCGAATTTAAACTGTTTTCTGCTATGGTGAAACACCCCAACAAAACCTTTACCCGAGACGAACTCATAGAGCTTGCCTTTGGTGCCGAATTTGACGGATACGACCGAACGATTGACAGCCATATTAAAAATTTACGTAGTAAAATTGAAACCGATACCGCTAATCCTGTATATATCCTCACCGTTCGGGGCGTGGGTTATAAATTTGGAGGACAAGTAGAGTGAAAATCGGACTAAAAACAAGGCTGATTCTCTCTTACACCATGCTGTCGCTGCTGCTGGTGTTTTCGCTGCTCATTATTTCAAACACACTGCTGGAAAGGCAGTTTAAGAGCTATATGATCAATAAGCAGGAGGAAAGGAATTCAGCCTATGTAAATGCTATATTATCGGAATTTGAATCGGGCAAGCCGTTATCTGCAGATAGCTTTTTGGCACTTGGGCAAAAGGCATTAAACGAAGGTATTATTCTTATGATACACGATAAGCTGGATAACGAAGTTTTCTGCATGAGCTGCTATGATACCATGCGTTGCGAAAATATGCTGGGTGCAATGGAACAGACCATGCAAGAACGATATCCTGGCTTTGCCGGCGAGTATACCGAAAGGTTGTATCCGCTTACCGGCAACGGCACAAATTATGGAAAGGTAACGTTAGGATATTACGGCCCATATTATTTGCTTGAGGCAGATATACGGTTTATGGATGTGCTAAACAATTTGTATATTACTACCGGGCTAGTGTTTTTGTTTATTGCAATAGGGCTTGGTTACCTTATGGCGGTGCGCATCTCAAAGCCCATTGCGGAAGTAACCAGAAAAACGCGGCAAATTGAACGGGGCGATTGTGGCTGCCGTATTGACCTTGCATCCAATACAAAAGAAATTCAAGGCTTAATTAGCAGTGTAAACGCGCTGGCTTTTACCCTTGAAGCACAGCAGGCATTAAAAAAGCGCATGGCAAGCGATTATGCGCATGAATTTAGGACGCCGCTTGCCGCCATACAGTCCAATTTAGAAGGCATAATGGATGGAATTTTTGAGCCTTCGTACGAGCGGCTGGAAAGCATCCGCACCGAAATTCTGCGGCTAAGCCGTATGGTATCGCAAATAGACAAGCTTGTGGAATTAGAAAGCGATGTGATATCGCTCAACAAAGAAAATTTCGACCTAAGTATTCTTTTGAAACAAACACTCACCACCTTTGAAGCCGAGCTAAATGAGAAAGCCATTGCCCTAAGGGTGGAAGCCCCGCCCTGCGCAATTGTGGCCGATCGCGACAAAATTAGCAGTGTAATTGTAAATTTACTTTCTAACGCTATTAAGTATACCGAGCCTGAAGGCAAAATTGCTGTTACCTTGCAAGTAAATAAAAGCCAAGTAATACTATCTTTTGCCGATAACGGCGTGGGAATTGACGAAAAAGATATGCCCTACGTTTTCGAGCATCTCTACCGTACAGATACTTCGCGCACCCGAGATACAGGTGGTTCCGGTATTGGTCTTTCGGTGGTGAAGGCCATTGTTGCTGCCCACAAAGGCTCCATTAACCTGAAGAGCCAAGTAGGGGTGGGCAGTGTGTTTACCGTTACTCTGCCGAAAGAATAAATTCTTAAGTATCGTTGTCGCTTACAATAAACCATTTTCGGCCAGGCAAAGCAATCTCCATACAATCTCCACAAAAAACACTTAGACTTTAGTTAAGATGGGAGGTGTACAGATGCCGGAAAGTATTGTATCGGAACAGCTTATAGTTAAAGGCATGACGTGTAGCGGCTGTGAGGGTAAAATAGAAAAAAAGTTAAAGGCGCTACGCGGTGTAACAGATGTGAAAGCCAGCTTTAGCAGTGGAAGAGTAAACATTACCTACGATGCAAGCAATGTTAGCCTAGCAAAAATTAAGCAGGCTATTACGGCGCTTGAGTACCAGGTGGCCGACGATACTGTGGCAAACCATGCCACACCGCCCGTAAAACTTTCGCAGCTGGCAGTCATTGCAGTTCTCTTATTGGGCGTCTTTGTAATACTCAATTCTTTGGGCTTCACACAAATTTTTAGCTACTTTCCCGAAGCAAAAGAAGGCATGGGCTATGCTGCACTCTTTGTAATTGGCCTGTTGACCTCGGTGCACTGTGTTGGCATGTGCGGGGGCATCTGCCTTTCGCAATGTGTTGGAGCAAACAGCGTGAGCAAAACGCAAGGCATGCGGCCAAGCCTTTTATATAACCTTGGCCGTGTGGTGTCATATACAATTGTTGGCGGCATTGTGGGTGCGCTGGGTTCTATCATTAGTTTCAACGGCGTTATGCGGGGGGCTGTCGCGCTATTTGCCGGAGTTTTTATGATTA
>CAYYOY010000090.1:0-4249 GCA_964473265.1 uncultured Oscillospiraceae bacterium | reverse complement strand
ACATGCAGCACATATGCTGGCAACCTGTGCACCCCACTATAGACACATAGTTAGTGTATGGTGTTTTTATGATTATTATGGGGCTCAATCTGCTTAATATAGCCCCGTGGCTTCGCAAATTCAACCCCCGAATGCCAAAATTCCTTACAGGTGGCATAACGGGCAAAAACAACAGCCCTTTTTATGTGGGGTTAATAAACGGTTTAATGCCTTGCGGCCCTCTGCAGGCAATGCAGCTCTACGCACTGTCCACCGGTTCATGGGTAACAGGCGCAATTTCCATGTTCCTATTCAGCCTTGGCACAACGCCGCTGATGTTTGGCTTTGGGGCTGTCAGTTCACTGCTTTCCAAAAAATTCACTGCTAAGGTCATGGCGGTTAGCGCTGTGCTTGTAATTTTCCTTGGTGTTGGCATGTTGAATACAGGGTTAAGCATGTCGGGTTTTTTGGCGGTTGGAACACAACAGAGCCAAGTTGCAGGCTTTGAACCTGTTATAGAGAACGGATATCAAATTGTTACAATTGAGGTATCGCCACGAGGGTATGCACCCATTACAGTAAAGAAAGATATTCCGGTCCGGTTCAACCTTCATGTAGAAGCCGAAAATTTAACCGGCTGCAACAATGCAATTATCATACCAAAATACGGCATTCAAATGCCGCTTCAACCCGGTGATAACATTGTCGAGTTCACACCTGCTGAAACGGGTGTTATTCCGTATAGCTGCTGGATGAACATGATACGCAGTAGCATTACGGTTGTAGAGTAACACTTTAAAATTCACATAACAAATGCCAGTATAAGGCACGATACATTCAAGAAGAGGGAGTACTATGAAGAATAAAAATCTGGGCATTGGAATAGCGGTGGTGGCCGTTGTAGCTATTGTTGGCACCTTTGCGTTACGCGCAGGCAATTTGCTTGCTCTTGCAAGCGGCAAACAGCCCATAGCGCCCCCGCCTGTAAGTTCGAATCAGGGCAAATCGTCTCAAACAATTGATTATTCACAAATAACCAATTTGTCTACTGCCGCCCAAACAGCCACTATGAAAGGCGATGTGCAGGAAATTGCAACAGAGCTAGAGGCCTATGGGTATCCGGCGCTTACAGTGCAGAAGGGTGTTCCGGTAAAGTGGGTTATTTCTGCCGATGCAGCAAATTTAAACGGCTGTAATAATGAAATTATTATTCCCAGTTTGGGTATTTCACAAGAACTAAAAGCCGGTAAAAATGTTATTGAATTTACGCCTGCCGAAAGCGGTATCCTACAATATAGCTGCTGGATGGGCATGATTAACAGCACAATTGCAGTGGTGGATGATATTAATAATTACGATGCTGCCGAGGTACAAAGGCAAATTGATACTCTTCCGCCTGCAGGTGGCTGCTGTGGGGCACGGTGGTAAAATAGAGTGGAAGGGGTATATAAATGCGTGAAACACTGAAGGTAACAGGCATGACTTGTGCTGCCTGCGCTTCAAGAATAGAGAAGGTAGTGGGGAAAATCGATGGTATTACCTCGGTATCGGTCAACCTTGCTACAGAAAAAATGTTGGTAGAGGCCGAAGACGCTAAGGTAACGCTGCCCGATATTGTAAAAGCAGTAGAAAAAGCCGGCTATAAGGCTGAACCTATTGCACCGCAGGGGGCAACTACGCTGAAAATTATCGGCATGACCTGTGCAGCCTGTGCTGCCCGCATTGAAAAAGCTGTGGGCAGGGTAGACGGTGTAAAAAGTGTATCGGTTAACCTTGCAACCGAACGGCTTACTTGCGTACTCGAAAGTGGCAAGACCAATATGTTGGCCGTGCAGCAGGCGGTGGAAAAGGCAGGCTATAAATGGGCTGAAGTGGCGGCAAAAAACACGGTTGACGAAGACAAGCTACGCAAAGAAAAGGAAATTAAAACACTGTGGACGAAATTTATTGTTTCGGCTGTATTTACCGTTCCGCTATTGTACATTGCCATGGGGCACATGCTTCCCGGCGTAAAGCTTCCCATACCAAACAGCATTGAACCAATGAATTACCCACTCAACTTTGCAATTACACAGATTCTTCTTACACTTCCCATTTTAATTGCGGGTTACCGTTTCTATGTTGTGGGGTTTCGCGCGCTCTGGCTGCGCTCCCCCAATATGGATAGTTTAATTGCCATTGGAACGTCGGCGGCTGCTATTTATAGCCTATATGCAACTTGGCAAATTACACAGGGGCACTTTATGTTTGCCGAGAGCCTGTATTTTGAAACAGCGGGTGTAATTATTACGCTTATACTGCTTGGAAAATCGCTCGAAGCTGTTTCAAAGGGCAAAACCAGCGAAGCCATTAAAAAGCTCATGGGGCTAGCCCCTAAAACAGCGATTGTTATTAAAAACAGCATGGAAATTGAAACGCCTATTGAAGATGTGCTGGCGGACGATATTATTCTCGTTAAGCCCGGCAGCAAAATTCCTGTGGATGGCGTGGTAGTAGAGGGTACAACTGCCATTGATGAAGCTATGCTTACGGGCGAGAGTATGCCTGTAGATAAAAAGCCCGGAGATACGGTATATGCGGCGTCTATTAATAAGAACGGGTTAATCAAATTTAAGGCTACAAAGGTAGGTTCAGAAACGGCGCTTGCACAAATTATTAAATTGGTGGAAGATGCACAGAGCTCCAAAGCGCCTATTGCCCAGATGGCAGACATTGTTTCGGGCTACTTTGTACCTATTGTGTTTGCAATTGCGGTTCTTGCCTTTGGCGGCTGGATGCTGGCCGGAAAGGATTTTGTTTTTGCACTAACAATCTTTATTTCGGTGCTTGTTATAGCCTGCCCATGTGCGTTGGGCCTCGCCACCCCTACGGCTATTATGGTGGGAACAGGCAAGGGTGCGGAAAATGGTATTCTTATCAAGGGTGGCGATGCGTTGGAAACTACCCATAAGATACAAACCATTGTCTTTGATAAGACCGGCACTATTACCGAAGGCAAGCCCGAGGTTACGGATATTGTAACCACCAATGGGTTTGATAAAATAAAGCTCTTGCAGTTAGCGGCAAGCGCTGAAAAGGGTAGCGAACACCCGCTTGGCGAAGCAATTGTGCGTGCTGCAGTGAAGGAAAACCTTTCAATGCTAGCGGTTTCAGGCTTCGAGGCGCTAACCGGGCGCGGAATTCGTGTAACAATTGACAGCGCTGAAATTCTTGCAGGCAACTTAAAGCTAATGAACGAGCAGGGAATATCAATTGAGCATCTTGAAACAGAGGCCGATCGCCTTGCAAGCGAGGGGAAAACCCCCATGTACATTGCAGCTGAGGGAAAAATAGCGGGCATTATTGCCGTTGCAGATGTTGTTAAGGAAAGCAGTGCGCGCGCAATTCAGCGTTTGAATGAAATGGGTATTGAGGTTGCTATGCTTACCGGCGATAACAGCCGTACTGCCGAGGCCATTGCAAGGCAGGTGGGCATTACAAGGGTGCTTTCCGAGGTTTTACCGCAGGATAAATCGAACGAGGTGAAAAAGCTGCAAGCCGAGGGGAAAAAGGTTGCAATGGTGGGCGACGGCATTAACGACGCACCGGCGTTGGCACAAGCCGACATTGGCATTGCCATTGGCAGTGGTACCGACGTTGCAATGGAAAGCGCAGATATTGTCCTCATGCACAGCGACCTAATGGATGTACCTACGGCTATTCAGCTTTCCAAGAGCACCATTCGCAATATTAAGCAAAACCTATTCTGGGCATTTGGCTATAATGTAGCAGGCATCCCTGTTGCAGCGGGCATTCTTTACTTGTTCGGCGGCCCTCTTCTAAACCCTGTGTTTGCGGCTGCGGCAATGAGCCTTTCCAGTGTATCGGTGCTCACCAATGCGTTAAGGCTACGGCGCTTTAAGGCGTATAAGTAAGGAGAAAACCATGAATAAAGGATTAATGCTTATTGTTTCGGCTTTCCTGTTGTTATCCCTTGTGGCCTGCCAGCAAACGGATGTAGTGGCAAACTACGCAATTCAGTCCTTCAATACAATACTAAATGCCGATACAAGCAAGGTGAGCAGCGACCAGGCGAGCTTTACTTTTACTTCCCCCGAAGGTACTGAACAGTTCACAGTTGGCCAGAGAGTAACCGTCTCTTTTGCGCTTGCACCGTTTGCCGAGGCAGGGCTGGAAGTTTCAAAATTGCCAGATTTTATTACGGCAGATGGCGATTCCCTTACCATTGGCATGGAGAACAAGGGCTTCCGCGAGCAGGTAAGTGCCAGTG
>CAYYOY010000089.1:0-7178 GCA_964473265.1 uncultured Oscillospiraceae bacterium | reverse complement strand
ATTAACTTTCTTATAGACGGGTTAAATAAAATTTCTTTTAGCTTCCCAAGCTGGGTGCCCGGCGTGGGGGGAAAATCCTTTGGCATTAACCTGCCACGCGTGCCGGCTGTAAGCATTCCCCGGCTTGCCAAAGGCGGCCTTGCCTACGGCCAAATACTTGCCCTGGTGGGCGACAACTTTGGCGCAGGGCAAGACCCCGAGGTTATCAGCCCATTATCCAACCTCAAGGATATGTTGGTAGAGGCTATGCTGCAAAAAAATATGACAGGCGGCGCAAGCCAAGACATCCGCATTACATTGGAGCTGGAAAATGGCGAAGCCCTTGCCGACATGCTAATAAACCCCATGAACAACAAGGCCAAAAACTTAGGCTACGCGCCTGTGTTTGCCCCAGCCTAGGAGGTGACGCAAATTGTCAACATTCGCACTTAAAATTGACGGCATAGACCTACCTTCCCCCTCGTCTTACAGCTTTACCGAGGCCGATTTGGTCGAAAACAGCACCCGCAACGCCAAGGGCTTTGCCTCGTGGGATATGGTACGCCCCAACCTGGGCAACCTGAGCCTTACTTGGGAAAATGCCGACGCGCCCAAGCTGCGAAGTATTACAGCCGCACTGCGGGGCAAAAAACAATTTGCCTGTACCTTTTTTAACCCCTACACCGGCCAGACCGAAACCCGCAGCTTTTATGCCGGCGACCGTGCCAACGAGCTGGTGCGGTACGTTTCTGCACTGCAATATTGGTCTACGCTTACCGTGCCGTTTGTGGAGGTGTAGCCATGCAACTTGTATCTCCCGCACTGCGCGAAGCCTTTAACCCAAACGCTGGCCAGGGCGGCCGGTATATCGACTATACCATCACCTGGGGGGTTATCAACGACGAGGCGCAGGCCGAAGCATCGGCCACCGCGGCCCAAGAGCCCCCCCTCAGCCGTCTGCACCAGCTTTTTAACCTAAATCTCCATCCTTTGCCCTTTGCAAGCTTCGAGACGGGTGGCATGCCACTGGATGGCAATACCGTCGTACCGCCCAGGGTGGACGAACTGCCTGAGGCCGAAATGGGTCTGGTGATGCCCGAGTTGTGCGACAGCGACGGCTACTACGCCATACCCCAGCAAATTACCGTCACACTGCCCTACAAGTTTGCCTGGCTGGCGCTGACGTTCCATTTTGGCGCTGTGCCGGCGGCCAACTTTAGCGTGGAGTATTACAGTGACCAAAACCTGCTGCACCACGGCAGCGTGTTAGGCAACACCGCCGGACAGTTTGTCTATTCGCAGGCTGTCGAGGGTTGCAACCGGGTAGAGCTTAGCATCACCCGCTGTGCGCTGCCACACCACCGGGTGCGGTTGGCCGAGCTAACTTTTGGCGTGATGGAACGCTACACCAAGGATGACACCCTCGGCCTGCAAATTACCGAACAAATCGACCTGTTGGGCGAGCGTGCCCCGGCCAACGAGCTAAAGCTGACAGTGGCTAACCCTGCCCGCAAGTATAACCTGTTCGATATATCTGGCCTGGCGCGCTACCTGCAAACCCGCCAACGCATTGTGGCACAAATTGGTGCGCAGCTAGAGGACGGCAGTATTGAGTATGTTGACATGGGCAAATATTACCTCGAGCAGCCCGAGCTTAAAAAGAGCTTTACCCAGCTTGAGCTAAAGGCCACCAACCTGCTGGGCGTGCTGCAAGACACGCTGTACACCACCGGCGTATACAAAACCGCCACGCTGGCCGAGTTTTTGCAGGACGTTGCCGCCGACGCCGGCGTGCAGGTGGCCTACCCAGAAGACTTTGCCGAGCTGGAGCTTGCCGCCTACATTCCCACGCTGTCGCATGCCGAGGCCTTTCGGCAAATTGCGCAGGCCGGCTGTACGCTGCTGCACTGCACCCGGGGGGATGTCGTCACCTTTTCGCGCCCAGCGCTCGAGCCTATGCTCACCATCGGCCCGGAGGATTACGCCCTAGGCAATGGCCTGCAGCCCAGCGACGATAAAATTCTCAACACCGTCGAGCTGGCGGCGGTCACCCTTACTCCGGAGGAAGAAGCCTCTGAGCTGGCCGAGGCCACCGGCAGCGGCTATATTGCCATAACCTACGACCCATCCGTCGGCCATACCGCACAGGTCGAGGATGGCGAGTTGCTTAGCGCAACCTACTACTGCGACAACGCCCTGCTCGAGATTACCGGCGGCACTGTCAAGGTGTTGGGGCATAAGCTGGCAAGCTCTACCCAGACCATTAGCGCCACCACCGCCCAGCCCAATGAACAGCGGCTGGTATATAGCGTAGGCGGCAGCCCGCTTATCCAGCCCGCCAACGCCGGGCAGGTGGCGGGGTACTACCTGCAAGCCAAGGCATCTAAGCGGCGCATGGTCAAGGTGCAGTACCGGGGCTACCCCTATATTGAGATGACCGACTGCGTAAACTTTCACGCGCAAGAGTACCTTACGCAGCCGTTCTTTGTCCACAAAAATGACATAAAGCTGGCCGGCGGTATGACGGCTACCTTAGAAGCAAGGGAGGGATTTTTGCTTGAACCTGCAATGGCGTAACTGGACGCCTGCCGACAACTATGCTGCCGGTGGCACGGCCGACCTAGAGCGGTTGCTATACAATCTGGAGCAGCTTGCGGCCTGCCTGCGCACCGATTTTGCCATGGAGGTTACACTGCCGCTGCCAAGCCTAGACGGCTACGCCACCCTGCCCTTTGCACACTTTTTGCAAAGGGTGGAGGAGAGCGTGCAGGCGGTGGGAGTGTTTGCCCTTGCCGGCTGGCAAGCGCCCCGGGTGTGGCAGGCCGGGGCGGCCATTGCCGCCGCCGACCCCAACCGCTGGGAGCAAAACGGCAGGCTGGTAGAGCAAAACATAGAGCGTGGCAAAACCAACATGCTGCGCTGCGGCAGATTTAGCACAGGGAGGCGGTTCTAATTGTACCAAAAGCAAAACTGGCGGGATGAAACCCGCACGCAAAGCATTAAACTGGGCATTGCCGATGCCGAAGGCTACCGCGCGGTGGAGGGCGTTTCCTTCACTGGCGATGGCCAAACAGGCGACGCGGTGAACGCCGGGCGGCTTAATCATATGGAAAATGGTATTTACATGGCCACGGCGCAATCAATATTGCCAGCCACAATTAGCTACGCATCTGGAAAATTTGCGGTTGTTGCAGAACTTCCAGATGGGGCAACCCGCGCTACTCTATTGGGATACACAAACCAACCTTATGCACAAGGCAACACCATGACCGTAAACGGTATTGCCGTGACCCTTACAGACCTTGCTGGGGAACCGCTACCAGACAATGCATGGGGAAATAGCAGCAAAATTGTAGTACCCGTGCAGCTAATGATTGACTTATCTGGGGGAACAAAACGGGCTTTTTTTAAGATTGGCGGCGGGACAAAGCTATTAATATTTACTGGGGCGACGCCGCCCGCCGTAACAGATGGCTTGTTTGCAAAAACCACAATTCAACCAGTGCAGACAAAAATTGTTGACTTCGCGCGCGCGGCGGGGTCAATTAACACAGAACCTGCATCATTTGCTTCATATAGATACGACCCCGCTGGTTTTTCAGTTGGGAACATGGGATATGTGGCTGGGGGGTATTCCGGCGGGACTTGGCTAGGTATAGTTAGTTCATACAATCCAGTAACCAACCTAACAAGTAATATAGTTTCACTATCGAATGGTACCTCTGCCTCTGCAGCATTTACAATAGGAAATATCGGATATGTGGCTGGAGGTCTCGCAGGCTCTACCTATGTAAATGATGTACAGGGGTACAACCCAAGCACAAATCTCGTGAGTAAAGTGGCTACGTTGCCCAATCGTGTAGCTGGTGCTGCAGGATTTGCCATTGGCGATATTGGGTATGCCACTGGGGGTGGAGTAAGTGGTTCTGCTATGGTTGATTACATACAGGCATTCAACAAGCAATCTGGCATAACTAGTACCATTGCTAACTTGCCTCGTGCTGTAATTGGCGCTGCTGGATTTTCCATTGGTAATATTGGATATGTTGCATGTGGACGATTCAGTTCATCGGGTACAGACCTAAGTAGAGCATTATATTCATTTAACCAGCAAACAGGTTTGACTAGTACTGTAACAAATATGCCCGAAGCGGCAGACGGCGCGTCCGGGTTTGCCATTGGAAGTATAGGATACGTTACTTCCAATACCAAATTATATGCATACAATGCTAATACTGGTATTGTGAGCACTGTCGGGACGCTACCAAATGAGGGAAATAAACGGGCATCGTTTGCGATTGGCAACGTAGGTTATCTAGCCATGGGTGTAATTTCTGGCATTCCAAATGGAGTGTATAACGGAATAATTTCTTACACCCCTAATGGCGATACCTACCCAGACACCACACTTGTAATAACTCCCGGCAACTCTGCCTATAGTGCCACCATCATAGATACCAAAGATGTTTCGATGCGCCTGCCATTTTCGTCTGCCTATCAGTATACGAATGGCAAATTGAGCAAAATTCCTGCACGGGTAGCTAATAACGGCGTTTGGTCAGCAGAATTTTAGTTAAAGAAAGGTGATTAATAATGTTTGCAATTACTTCCGGCGTAGGCAATGTTTATACATATGAGATTTACAAGGCAACCGATACTCATAATCCGCGCTACAACGCCCAGCGAGAGAGCAACCCAGTATTTGAGGGGCAGGATGCGTTTATCATTAAAAAAAACGGGGTGGCCGTAATTATGGAATTTGCGCATATGCATCCTTGTGGAAAAGGAACGTTTGAGGAGTGCGCGGAAAGATTTATTATGGAATTGATAGCTAGAGAAAATGAAACGGACTAACGCAATATACCTGTTAAGGCAGCCGTGAGGCTGCCTTCCTTTGTAAAAAGGTACAACTATGACGGCTATTGCACGCTCAGCACTAATAAAGGGTAACTCAAAACATCCGTAGCCTATAAATTTTCTGTCAGTCACCCATAACACCGGAACTTTTGCTAAGGATGAAGTAAAATCGGAAAATCTGGCTGCGGTAATATATTTGGCAGCCTACTCCGCTGAGGTTTCAAAACTGGCCCTGTACCCTTAATCCTGCTGTTGCACCTATGGCGCTAGGGTACTATATAATTTCAAACTCATTCCGATGAAAGCGAATCAGCCCCTCGTCGCGCATCTTACCAAGTTCATTCGACATAGCACTGCGGTCTACACAGAGATACCGCGCCATTTCTTCGCGGTTAAAGGGTATGGTGAATTTTTTCGCCATACCCCTTTGTGTATCAAAGAAGCAAAGCAGCTTTTCTCTTGTGGTTCGCTTTGATAAAATTTCAATTTTCTGATTCAGCATCAAGCTTTTCCTCGCCACTAAACGGAGCATGTTTTCAATTAGCCTTGCGTGGAATGGGCAGGCGCCCGAGCAAGAGGTAATAATTTTCTTGTAGTCGATTAAAAGAATTTCCGCATTTTCAGCTGCTTGCACGGTTACCGGGCTATGGTCAATTCCAGCACAGGCGAAAACTTCGCCAAAAATATCCGATACAGTAAGTTCGGTTAGAATGGCTACATTGCCGTCCTTATCCTCTTTCATTACCTGAACACCACCCGACAAAACCAACCCCACAAAACGAACCGCATCCCCCGAAAGCAGAATGATATCTCCTTTTTTATAGTTCACCGTCCTTGCGGACAGGCAGCCAAACATTTGCTCAAAATCGCTAAAGGCGATTCCGGCAAACAAAGGGTTGCACTGTACTGCTTCAAAAATTTTCTTCATAAATTTTAACCTTTCGTTGTAAATGCAACAGATTTGTTGTTCTTAGTATAGTATAATAAGGGCAGAAAAACAAGCGGAGGTATGATAGATGATTCGAAAAATTATTAAGATTAATGAAGATTTGTGCGTAGGCTGTGGCCTTTGTGTAAACGCCTGCCACGAAGGGGCCATTGGAATGGTAGATGGCAAGGCAAAGCTGCTCCGTGACGATTACTGTGATGGGCTTGGCAACTGCCTGCCCGTTTGCCCCACAAAAGCCATTACCTTTGAAGAAAGAGAAGCGGAAGCCTTTGATGAAGCGGCTGTAAAGGCAAGCATGGAAAGTAGCCACCCCCAAAAGCTTGCTTGCGGTTGCCCCGGCACTCATTCTAAAGCCTTTAAGCGCGAAAGTGGCTGTGATGCACCTGCAAAGCCGGCGGCCGCGGTAGAAACTCACCTAAACCAATGGCCGGTGCAAATTAAGCTTGTGCCGCCTAACGCTTCGTATTTTAAAAATGCGCATTTGCTTGTGGCTGCCGACTGCACCGCCTTTGCCTACGGTAATTTCCACTCCGAATATATGAAAAACAAAATTACCATTATTGGCTGCCCCAAGCTTGACGAGGGCGATTATTCCGAAAAGCTAACTGCCATTTTGAAGATGAACGATATTAAATCGGTAACAGTTGCCCGCATGGAAGTGCCTTGCTGCGGTGGCATTGAGAATGCTGTGAAATCGGCTCTGCAAAACTGCGGCAAGTTCATTCCGTGGCAGGTTGTTACCATCTCAACAGACGGCAGAATTTTACAGTAGGTGCGTAATTACGTAAGCACAAAGCCCTAGAGAAAGATACTGGTAAACAAAGTGATATAACAAAAGCCTATGCTTGAAAAATTTTAGCATAGGCTTTTTAACTATCTTAAAATAATCTAAAACCATTTGCTAGAAACAACCCACAATAAAGTGTATTGTGCTATAATTAAACAACAGGAAATCTTTCAGGTAATAGGGCTGGCGAAAAGGAAATAAAAATGGTGTACGAAAATAATATCTTAAAAGAATTGGCAGTAACACAGGAAACACAGTTGCTTGCGTTTTTATTACTAAAATTTAAGGGAAGATCTCGGCACTTTGTTAAAGGCCTGCTCTCGCATAGGCAAGTGGTGGTAAATGGCAAGGTTATCACACAATACGATAGCCTGCTTGCACCGGGCCAAACGGTATGCATACTTAAAGAGGGCAGGGCTTCACATGACAAAACCCAAAATCTTAAAATACTTTACGAGGATGACAACATTATAGTAATCGATAAGCCGTCGGGGCTTTTGGCAGTTGCTACAGGTAAAAATAACGAACAGACTGCATACAGCCTGCTTACAGACTATGTAAAGAAATCAAATACGCGTGCTCGTATTTTTGTGGTTCATCGTTTAG
>CAYYOY010000088.1:0-7286 GCA_964473265.1 uncultured Oscillospiraceae bacterium | reverse complement strand
CGCCCCCGGCCACGGCGTGGAAGATTTCGAGGTCTGCGCACAAGGCTACCCCGATATTGAAGTAAAGGTACCGGTGGATAACGAAGGCCGAATGACCGGCGAGGCCGGCCGGTTCCAAGGCCTTACCACCAATGAGGCCAACAAGGCCATTGTAAAGCACCTGCGTGAAATTGGCGCACTGCTGGCCGTACAGAGCATTGTTCACCAATATCCCCACTGCTGGCGCTGCAAAGAACCGGTGCTCTTCCGTGCTACCGAACAGTGGTTCTGCTCGGTGGAAGGCTTTAAGGACGAAACCCTTAAAGCCATTGCCGATGTAGAATGGATTCCCGCTTGGGGCGAGGACCGTATTTCTGCCATGGTGCGCGACCGCAGCGACTGGTGCATTTCCCGCCAGCGTGCTTGGGGTGTGCCCATTCCTATTTTCTTCTGTAAAGATTGTGGCGAACCGCTAATCACCGAAGCTTCTATTGCCGCTGTTTCGGCACTCTTCCGCAAAGAAGGCAGCGACGCCTGGTTTATCCGTCCGGCTGAAGAAATTCTGCCTGCCGGCACAGCCTGTGCCAAGTGCGGCCACACCCACTTTACCAAAGAGACCGATATTATGGACGTTTGGTTCGATTCCGGCTGCACCCATGCCGCCGTGCTCGACCAAAAGCCCGAGCTGCGCTGGCCGGCCGACCTCTACCTTGAAGGCGCCGACCAATACCGCGGGTGGTTTCAATCTTCGCTGCTTACCGGTGTGGCCTGGCGGGGCACAGCCCCCTATAAGGCTGTCTGCACCCATGGCTGGGTAGTGGATGGCGAGGGCAAAAAAATGTCCAAATCTATTGGCAACGGCATTCTGCCGGAAGAAGTAATTGCCGAATACGGTGCCGATGTGCTGCGCCTGTGGGTCTGCTCGTCCGATTACCACAGCGATATCCGTATCTCAAAAGAGATTTTAAAGCAGCTTTCGGAAGGCTACCGGAAAATTCGCAACACGGCACGTTATATTTTGGGCAACCTCTTCGATTTCGAACCCGATACCCATAGCCTGCCCCTGCAAGAGCTAACCGAGCTGGACCGCTGGGCACTGGCCAAACTGGCCGAGCTTACCGCCAAGGTGCGCAGCGCCTACGAAAGCTTCGATTTCCATATTATCTACCATGCTATCCACAATTTCTGCACCATCGACATGTCCAGCTTCTATTTGGACATCTTAAAGGATAGGCTGTATGTTGAAAAGGCTGCGTCGCCCATTCGCCGCAGCGCACAAACGGCTATCTATACCATCCTGCACGACCTTACCTTGCTGCTGGCTCCTATTCTGGCCTTTACCGCCGACGAAATTTGGAAGGCCATGCCGGCTTCCAACCGTTGCAATCCCCAGGCGGTAGTATTCAATGAAATGCCCACTGCTGCCGAAACTCTTGGCGATACCGCCTTTATGGAAAAGTGGCAGCGTATTCAGGCCATTCGTGGGGATGTAAACAAGGCTCTGGAATTGGCCCGCGCCGCTAAGAAAATTGGTAAATCGCTCGAGGCCAAGGTAGTGCTTACCTGCGAGGGCGAGCTGTACAATTTCTGCAAGCAAAACCAGCATGTCCTGCCTGAAATTTTCATTGTATCGCATGTTGAGCTTGCAAATGGGCAGGGTGGCGACTTTAAGGGCGAGCTGGAGGGCCTGGGCGTTACCGTGCTACCGGCCGAAGGCGAAAAGTGCGAGCGTTGCTGGGTGTTCAGCGGCACGGTGGGGCAGAGCAGCGAGCACCCCACGCTGTGCAGCCGTTGCGCTAATATTCTGGGCTAGCTCTTACTAAAACCTACACCAACAGGAACGGAGCATTGCATGAAAAAAGCGCTAATAGCGGCACTGGGCGCAGCAACGCTGGTGGGCATAGACCAGCTGATAAAGCTATGGGCCATGAACAGCCTACGCGTGCAGGGCAGCATTCCCCTCATCCCCAATGTGTTGCGCCTGCTTTACCACGAAAACTACGGTGCGGCCTTTGGTATATTACAAAACCAGCGCTTGTTGCTGGTGGGTTTTACTCTGCTGGTGTTGGGCGCGGGGCTTACATTCATTGCCCGGGGCAGCTTTCATACCTTGCCGGGCCTTACGGCGGCCACCCTTATTTTAGGGGGTGGAGCAGGTAACCTGCTGGATAGAATTCTGCGAGGCTTTGTGGTAGATTATATCTATTTTGAGCCTATAAACTTTCCTGATTTTAACTTTGCCGATATCTGTGTAGTAACAGGTACAGGGCTTTTGCTGCTGGGCATGTTGGTAATGGATAGGCGCCATGGCGACTGGCTGGGCCTGCAAAGGAGCAGCCGGTGAAAACGCTGGAATTTTTGGTGGGGGAGGAAGCCCGGGGCGAACGCCTGGATAAATGGCTGAGCCTGCAAAGCGGGCAAACCCGCAGTGCCATTGAACAGCTTTGCCAGGCGGGGCAGGTAACACTGCAGGGCAAGCCACTGGGCAAAAACCACAAGCTCACTCCCGGCCAAAGCATATGCCTTGCGCTGCCAGACCCTAAACCGCTGGATACACCCGCCCAGCAAATTCCCCTGCAAATTGTCTATGAAGATGAGCACCTCCTGGTGGTAAACAAGCCCAAAGGCATGGTGGTGCACCCCGCACCCGGCAACCCAGACAGCACACTGGTAAACGCACTGCTGGCCCACTGCGCCGGGCAGCTTTCGGGCATAAATGGTGTGCTGCGCCCGGGCATTGTCCACCGGATAGACAAAGATACCAGCGGCCTGTTGCTGGTTGCTAAAACCGATGTTGCACATCTGGGGCTGGCAGCACAAATTAAAGCCCATAGCCTGCGCCGAGAATATGAAGCACTGGTACAGGGCAAGCTACGGCAGCCGCAGGGCAGCATAAATGCCCCTATTGGGCGGCACCCCATTCACCGTAAGCGCATGTGTGTACGGCAGGATGGCCGTACGGCGGTAACCCACTACACCACGCTGGAACAATATAAGGGTTACAGCCATCTTTCGCTTCGGCTGGAAACCGGGCGTACACATCAAATTCGGGTACACATGGCGCACCTGGGCCACCCGGTGGCGGGAGATACCCTCTATGGTGGGGCCGGTTGCACCGGCCTGCAGGGCCAGTGCTTGCATGCCCGTAGCCTGGGCTTTATTCACCCCATAACAGGGGAGGAAATTTACCTTACCTCACCTCTGCCCCCCTATTTCATGCAGCTTTTGGCAAGGCTGCAGGCTGGCGGGCTGTAAACCAATATCGTGTGCTGCGGCGCTACCCGCCGTATGTATAAAGCATTCCACTGCAATATGGAATGAGCAAATAAAGGAGGAGTTCTGCATGAATGCAAACGAAAAAAGGCAGCTGGCAATAACTGCCGCAAAGGTTCGCATTGGCGCGGTAGAAGCCGTGTACAGTGCGCAGTCCGGCCATCCCGGCGGCGCACTTTCCGACACCGACCTGCTCACCTACCTGTATTCCAAGGAACTGAACGTTGACCCCGCAAACCCCAAAATGGAAAATAGAGATCGTTTGGTGCTTTCTAAGGGCCATGCCTGCCCCTCGCTCTATGCTATTCTGGCACTGAAGGGATTCTTCCCCTACGAAGAACTTTCGGGCTTCCGTCAGTACGGCCACATGCTGCAGGGCCACCCCAACTATAAGAACACCCCGGGTATCGATTTTTCGTCCGGTTCGCTGGGGCAGGGTAGTTCGGCTGCTTCGGGTATGGCGCTGGCCGGCAAAATTGGCGGCAAGAGCTACCGTGTTTATACCATTCTGGGCGATGGCGAACTGCAGGAAGGCCAGGTTTGGGAGGCCGCCATGTTCGCCGCCCACAATAAGCTGGATAACTACTGCGTAATTGTAGACAACAACAACCTGCAAATTGACGGTACGGTTAAAGATGTTTGCTCACCTTACCCCATTGATGAAAAGTTTGCAGCCTTTGGTTTCGAGGTTATGAATATTGATGGCCACAACTTTGATGAGATTGAGGCCGCCATTGAAAAAGCCAAAACCGTAAAGGGTAAGCCCTGTGCCATTATTGCCAAAACCGTAAAGGGCAAGGGCGTTTCCTTCATGGAAAACAACGCGGGTTGGCACGGCAAAGCCCCCAATAAGGAACAATTTGAAACAGCTATTGCAGAACTCAAAAAGACTTTGGCCGAGCTGGAGGTAGAGTAGCATGAGTGAAGTTGTAAAAAAGGCCACGCGCCAAAGCTATGGCGAAAGCCTGGCAGAGCTTGCCAAAAACCCCAAGGTTCTGGTGTTTGATGCCGACCTTTCCCACGCCACCATGACCTGTGAATTCCAGAAGGTTTGCCCCGAGCGCTTTATAAACTGCGGCATTGCCGAGCAAAACATGGTGGGTGTGGCAGCCGGTGCCGCCACCTGCGGTTATATTCCTTTTGTAAGCACCTTTGCCATGTTCGTTGCCGGCCGCGCCTTCGATTCTGTGCGCAACATGCTGGGCTACACCCATATGAACGTAAAAATTGGCGCAACCCACGCCGGTATTTCGGTAGGTGAAGATGGCGCTACCCACCAGTGCCTTGAGGATATTGGCCTGATGCGCACCATTCCGGGCATGACCATCCTGAACCCCGCCGACGACGTGGAAGCCAAGGCTGCCATTGCCGCTGCGGTAGAGCTGGATGGCCCGGTATACCTGCGTTTTGGCCGTTTGCCCATTGCGGTGTTCAACACCAATGCCGATTATAAATTTGAAATAGGTAAGGCTATTCAACTTGCAGACGGCAAGGATGTAACCATTATTGCTACCGGTATTTTGGTGGGCGAAGCCATTGAGGCTGCCAAGCAGCTTGCCGCACAGGGCATTTCGGCCCGCGTGCTCAACATGCATACCATCAAGCCTATCGACAAGGACGCTATCATCAAGGCCGCCAAGGAAACCGGCGCCATTGTTACAGCCGAAGAGCACAATATCATCGGCGGGCTTGGCTCTGCTGTAGCCGAAGTGCTTTGCGAAGGCGCTCCCGCGCCGCTGGTGCGCATCGGCATTCAAGATGAATTCGGTAAATCGGGCAAGGGTGCCGAGCTGCTGAAAATTTATGGCCTGTCTGCCGAAAACATTGTGGAAAAGGCCAAGCAAGCTGTTAGCATGAAGAAATAACTGCCGTTTACGGCACAAGGCCGGGAGGCGTCGCATTTGGGCGGCGCCTCCCATATGTATACAGGCAAAATCGACCGGGAGTTGACAGCATGGATGAAAAGAGACAAGCCACCATTTTACGTTGCGCTCTGTTGTGCTGCATATTGCTTACCCTCGCGCTGGTGCTTTCCAGCTACTGGCTGCGCCCTGTTGTGCCGCCGCCCGTGGCGGTGCAGCAAAACCCCCAGCAGCAGGAGCAAGACCTGCGCGAAGCACTGGAGGATATGCTCATCAACATCAACACGGCCGATGCCCAAACCCTTACACAACTTCCCGGCATAGGCGAGGTTTTGGCCCAGCGCATTTGTGAATACCGCCAAGAGCATGGCAGCTTTGCAACGCTGGACGATTTAGCCAAGGTAAAGGGCATAGGCCAAACTACGGTAGACCGTTTGCGGCCCTATGCCTTTGCGGGGTAGGGGAGAACCGGTAAATATTTTGAAACTATTGCAACCATGGTAGCAGCAAACAAGGCAAACTGTCTATGGCAGTTTGCCTTGTTTGCTGTTTTGCAGAAGCTCTACAAATAGGTTTTCATTTCTTCAATGGCTTGCTGCTCATAGGCCAAAAGCTGTTTACCTAGTTTTTGTATCGGCTCATCGCAGCCAACATATTCCTTCATCTTTTTAGTAAGATCGGTTACGCCCATGCTGCCGCCCTGTATCATCATTTCTGCTATATGAGAAGATGTAGAATCAATCATGGTGTTGAGCTGTACACCTGTCCACATAGATGCCTTTTGCAGGGGGCTAACTTCCTCAGGCGTGGCTTTGTAGTCATTCAGCAGACGTTGGGCGTGGCCTGCAAAACTGGTGTAAACGGCTTTTTGGTGGTTGAGCGATTCAACCATGGGCTTATCTTCCACTTTAGGTAAAAGGGTTTTTATAGAATCGCTGGCTGTGGTAGCATTTTGATATATAGAATTGAGCATCTGCTGGTTCCTATCCATATATATAACTCCTTTTTGCAATTTTCAAGTACTAGTGTTTGTAAGAGCTGGTGCGATTATTCTTTATCGGGGTGCCAAGTGTGCGCAGGCGTGTTTTCAATATCGCAAAACGCCGGGCTTATACTATAAGCCCGGCGTTACCTAAAACCTGAATGGATGTATAAAATACTACTTCCTCATATTAGCAAAAATGCAAAAGATAAGAAGCAGTAAACCCCCAAGCCAAAACCCTTTTGCCACCATTTGAATTTGTTTGCAATAGTAGGGGTTGGTAGCCTTTTGCCAGCGGGGGCAGCAAAGCTTGCCGTTTTTATTCCAAAGCAGCTCTGCGCCGAAAAGTTCGGGCCAGCGAAGGCCAACACCGCCGCATATTATAAAGAACCCTGCTGTCAGTAGTATGGCAAGCACAGCTCCCGATTGCATTGTGTCTCACTCCCTCAAAGTTGGTGGTAGTTTAAACATTCCCTAAAAAAAGAAGCCGATACTTTTTGTACCGGCTTCTGGGTTTGGCTACTATGTGGTCTTAAAGTGGATGTTCATATCCACATTCCCTCGAATGCCGTCTACACGGCCGGTAGAGGAATACTGCCAAATCTTAAAATCGTAAGGGAAGAAGGGAACCTTATAATACTGGGCAAGCCAGAGGTCGTATTTTTGCATTGCAGACATATCCAGCGTTTCAAAGAAGAACTTGGAATAGCTGTACACCATGGTTTTGTAGCCGGCCTTTTGAATGGTGGAGCAGAAGGCATCTACAACAGCGGTGGCACTGCTTACCGTAAGGCTGTTGGTGCGGGCATATTTGCTGGGCGGGCCTTCAATATCGAAAACCACGGGGTAGTCTAGCTGGTAGCCGGCAATGTTTTCAAGCACCATATTGGCTTCTTCAATGGCTTCGGCCCGGTTAATTGCCTGCGAGTAGAAATACACACCAACCTTAACACCAGCGGCAATGGCACCTCGCATATTTTGCTCAAAGCGGTCATCTAGGTTGATAAGGCCGGTGGAGTAACCGCGGTAGCCTACACGAATAATGGCAAACTCAACGCCGTCGGCCTTTACGCGGTCCCAATCGATATTTCCCTGATAGGTGGAAACGTCAATGCCCTTTATGCCCTTAGAAATACCACCTACTATGTAGTCCTTCTCGCGGCCGTAGTCAATCAGGTTGTTAAAATCGT
>CAYYOY010000087.1:0-7296 GCA_964473265.1 uncultured Oscillospiraceae bacterium | reverse complement strand
TACCACTGGCTCTGAATTTTTGATATTGGCAAGGCAAAAATTCCCCGGCAGCCGAAAGCCGCCGGGGAATTTTTGTAGTTTTTATTCTTTAAAACTCAATGACAACCTTTGTAACTTCCCTTTTGTTGGTTGTGTTAAATTCCAAAGCCTGGCCCAGCTCTTCGAGCTTATATTTGTGGGAAACAATGTCGTTTATTTTAATGTTTCCCGAAGCAATGGCTGCAATTGCCATGGGGTAGGCATTGCGGTAGCGGAAACAGCTGGCAAAAAAGCCCTCTTTGAAGATAAGGCCATTAAGGTCTACCGCTTGGGTTGGCTGGCCGAAAAGGCCCACCAGCGTTACACAACCGCCCTTGGCCAGCATTCCAATGCCCTGGTTTACCGCCCGTTCTGAACCCGTGCATTCGTACACCATATCCACCCCGCGGCCGCCGGTGGCTTCCAGAACGCTTTTTACAACGTCGGTGTCGTTTTCGTTATACACGGCCGTAATGCCCAGCGCTTTTGCTTTATCCATGCGGGCCTTGTTGTGGTCGGTCATGTAAATGGTGTTGATACCAACGGCCTTGAGCGCCAGGGCGGTGGTAAGCCCAATGCAGCCACAGCCCAATACGGCTGCCGTGTGGCCAAACTTAGCACCCGATTGCTGCACGGCATTAATGCCCACTGCCAACGGTTCCACCAGTGCACCGGCCATGGTGTCTACGTTTTCGGGTAGCTTGTATACCAGCTTGGCAGGCCAGGCCACATATTCCTGAAAGGCACCGGTAACGCCCGGCACCGACATAAACTGCACCTCGGGGCACAGGTTGTAGTGGCCGCTGCGGCAAAATTCACATTCCCAGCAGGGCTTGCCGGGCTCTATGCTAACCTTGTCGCTTTTTTGCAGACCTTTTACGTTTTTGCCCACTTCGGCTACTACGCCGGCCGGCTCGTGCCCCAAAACATGGGGGAATTCCAGCACCCAGCCACCAATGCGCCCTTCTTTGAAAAATTCCAGGTCGGCCCCGCAAATGCCCACATGCTTAATTTGCACCAGAACCTCGTTATCGGCTATGGTGGGCACCTCTTTTTCACCCATTTGAATGGTTTTTGGCGCTGTAATAAACGCAGCCTTCATTTTACTCATCAATGTTGCCCCCTTTTTTTATTCGTCGTAGGAAAGCTCTATGATAAAGCCGTTTACATCAATAAAAGCAATGGTACGCCCTGGCATGGGGCTAAAGGGTTCCACTACAACCTTTTGGCCTTCCAGCGCCTTTTCCAGATCTTCTACCTGGTAGGAAACGTGTGGATTGTTGAGCAGCACCGGGAAAAAGGTGCAGCCTTCGGCAGGGCGCAGATACTCAATATTAAAGGGGGTCTTGTCAGGGTCGGTTGCATAGAGTTTGAGGGCCTCGAAATAAACTTCGTTCTCTTGCGGGGTATTTGTGGGCACGCCAATGTGATTAAACTTGTAGGTGCAAGCTGTCATAATACAGTTCCTCCTTCACGTCGCATCGGGCTAGCCTACTTGGCTTCTTTCCACAATTCGCGGGGGCAACCTACCCTCCCTTCCGTAAACGCAACGGGCACGCAACACGCACATTGTCGTCTGCTAAGACATATGCGGGACAAGCCGTTTCTAGCACTGCTTGTACAATTTTTTACCGTGCAGCCACCAGTGCGGGGCTTTGCAGCTCGAGCACCTCTAGCACCAGCTTGGCAGTGGAAGAATCGGTAATAAGGCTGTGGACAATATTGGTGCGCAGCATGCCAATGATAGAAAGCACCTTGTGCTTTCCGCAGGCCACACAGATGACATGCTTTACCCTGCGCAGGTCGTCTTCCTGCACGCCAATCAGGCGGGCGTCGTAATCGGCATTTACAAATTCCCCGCTGTAGGTGATGCGGCGGGCGGCAATATCCCCCACCGGCCGGTTGGGCTGCTCTGTGTACTTTTGGTGCAGGGAAAAGGGGTCGCTGGCCGCCTGGCCGGCATAGTATTCGGGCGGTGCGCCAACGCTGATAATGGCGAAATCCAGCATGCGCCATTTAGCGCAAATTTCCTTCATGTACATGCTTTTTAGGTAGAGCATTTTATCTTCCATGGTTTCTGCTAGTGCCGGAGCATAGATAAAAGAGGGCACCCCCTTCACCTTTTCGGCAAAGATACGCACCATTTCGTTAAGCTGGAATTCGCTGCCCACCCGGTTTGCGCCGCCAATGAGTGGCACCACGTTAATATCGGCCAGCCTGTTTTCACAAGGAAAGGCAGCCATAAACTCGTAGCAGGTAGTGCCCCAGGCCACCCCCAGCACTGAATGACTATTCATTTGCTTTTCGGCGTAGAGCGCTGCCTGCCCCGCCACAATTTTTGTCAGCAGGGCCGGGGCTGTGGCACTGGTGGGCACCACAATACATTCCTTTAGCCCAAAGCGTTCGCGCAGACGGTAGGCAATGTCTTCGTCGTTTACGGTGGGGTCGTAAATTTTCACCTCAATAATGCCGCATTCCTTGGCTTCGGAAAGCAGCATGGAGATCATCGAGCGGCTCCAGCCGAACTCCTTGGCAATGTCCTGCTGGTTCATGTTTTTGTGGTAGTACATTTTGGCTACCTGCACCATGGTTTCGAAATCGTATTTGGCTGCTGTCATACTTCTCTATCCTTTAAATAATTTGCTGTGTTCACCCCCGCCTACGGCAGGGGTGAACACATAATAAAACAGGATACTCCACTAGCCTTGGAGGCTTGCAGGGGCCTGCAAGCTTTCCCAGCTGCTCCAGGTGCTATCCAGCGCTTGTATTAAGGTTTTGTAGAGCTTATACTTTGCGGCATAATAGCCCGCACGTTCGGGGTTGGGGGTATAGGTTTTCTTTACCTTGGCAAAAACACCAGCGGCTTCTTCCAAGCTTTTAAAAAGGCCTGCACCCACGCTGGCACACATGGCTACCCCCATGGTGCCCAGCTCTTTGGCAGCCGGCACCTCAATGGGCAACTGCAGAGCGTCGGCAAACATTTGCACCCATTGGGCCGAGCCGGCGCCGCCGCCCGAAATGCGCACGGCCTGGGGCTTTTCGGTGCGCCATTTATAAAGCTTTTCAATATGGTACATGTGAGAAAACACAATACCCTCGTAAACGGCGCGCAACATGTGTGCCTTGGTATGCCGCCCGTTCAGGCCAATAAAGGCCGCTTTGGCATCTAGATTGACATTGGTGCCATAGAGGAAAGGCAGAAAGAGAATGCTGCTGTCGTTGTAGGGCACGCTTTCCAACATGGCTTCGCAGGCATCGTACACGTTTTTGCCCTGCGCCTGCATTTCAGCCGCTTCCTGCTGCAGGTAGGTATCTACAAACCACTGCAGGTTGCTGGCCGAGGTGGTGCTGCCTTCGGTATGCAGGTAGTAGCCATCTATACAGTAGAGGGAATCCATAAAGAAATCGTTATCGCAGATAGGGGTTTTTGAAACATACTCGTTGATGCTCCAGGTGCCCAGAATAATGCACAGCTTGCTATCGTCCACCACGCCGGTGGAAATGCAGCAGGCAGTAATATCAAACAGCCCGCCCATAACGGGCGTGCCTGCTTTCAGGCCGGTTTGTGCCGCAGCCTCTGCCGTTACGGTGCCCCCTACCTCGGCCGAACCCAAAATGCGCTCGGGCAGCATATGGAAGTATTCTCCAATGCCCATGGCATCCAGAATTTCCTTTTCAAACTTTCTTGTTTCCAAGTTCATGGCGTTGATGCCCGAAGCGTCTGAAATTTCGGCTGCCACCACGCCGGTGAGGTAAAGGCGCAGAAAATCTTTACAGGTGAGGACATAGCGGGTTTTCGCCATTACCTCGGGCATGTGGTCCTTCATCCAGGCCATAATGGGGGTAGTCTGCCCTGCCCAGAGAATTTGGTGCGTCTTGGGCAGAATTTTTTCCAGCGTGCCATCGGCCTGCCAACGTTTTATGTAATCTTTGGCACGGGTATCGCCCGAGAGCATGCAGTTCGGGTAGCTGGGGCGAAGATTTTCGTCAAAGAAGAAGGCACCGTTGCCATAGCCGGTAATAGAAGCCCCCAGAATATCGGCGGGGTCTATGCCGGTTTTGGCAAGCACGCTGCGTATTGCACCGGCATTGGCCTGCCACACCTCTTCCACCGAACGTTCCAGCCAGCCGTCGTGCGGCATAATTTGCGTTACGCCTGTTTTTGCGGTGGCTATCTCATTGCCCTCGGTGTCGTACAGGCCGGCCTTTACCGCTGTGCCACCGTTGTCTACTCCCAAAAGATATTTCTTTGCCATTGTAATACCCCTCTTCTACACAGTTTAGCGGAAGCGCACTGAAATTTCTCTGTTAATTTCCGCAAGGGCGTCCTGCAGCTTGCAGTAGATGGCTTTGTAATATTCGTCGTACATAGCGTGCAGCTTCATATCGGGTTGGTAGAGCACCGAACTCTTGCGCACACTGGCCACTGCCTCGGCATCGTTTTTATACACCCCGGTGCCCAGCCCGGCCAGCATGGCAGCCCCCAGCGGCGTAGCCTCGTGCACGGTGGGTACCTCAATGGGCATGCCTGTAACGTCTGCTTTGTTTTGCAGCCAGAAGGTATTGCGTGTGGCGCCGCCGGTGGCAATAATGCGCTGCGCGTTGCCCAGCTTGTACTTAGCGAAAGATTCCACCATGCGGCGGAATTGATAATCGAGCCCTTCAAATACGGCGCGCATCATATCGGCCTTGCTTACCGAATTTTGCAGCCCTACAAAGGCCCCCATAGAATTGGGGTTGAACTGTGGTGCACCCGCCCCTGAAAAGTGCGGCAGGAAGAAACAGCCGCTGCGGGGGGATGCCTTTTCTACCGTTTTAGTAATCTCCTGCCAAATACTTGCACCGGCTTTTTCGGCCTCGGCGGCTTCTTTTTCTGAAAGATGGTTTCGCATCCATTCGGTCATGTCGCCGCTTACCGTACCTCCCACAGCACAGTAGCGGTCCTTGGCCACATGGCCTTCCATATAATATCCGCTCTCAAAGGCCGCTTGCGAGGTGTTTAATACAGAGCTGGCTTGCACCAGCATTTCCCAGGTGCCGGTAACATCGAGCATAACGTCGTCGTTAATGGCACCCACGGCATAGGCACCGCAAATATAATCGTGCCCGCCCAGCACTACCCTGGTGGCGGGGCTAAGGCCGGTTTGCACCGCGGCCGAGGCAAGCACCTGCCCCAACACCTGGCCGGACTGCATGGCCTTAGGGAAAATGCTGCGGGGGATGCCGGCTTCAGCAATGAGCTCGTCCGACCAATCGCGAATGTCCTGCCGGAAAACGGAAGTACAGGTGGCCATGGAATAATCGGTGGCATATTCGCCGCACAGCATGTAGTTCACAAAATCTTCAATTAACAGCCATTTGTAGGTGCGCTCCAGCAACTCGGGGTGGTTTTCCTTTAGCCATATCATACGGTAGATGCTATCTATGGCCATTACCTGCTTGCCGGTAATATCGAAAATACGCTTGGCCCCCACTTGCTTGGCAAAGGCCTCGCTTTGGGGAATGGTGCGCGGGCAGTGCCAGGAGATAAGCGGGTAAAGTGGCTTTCCGTCTTTATCCATTGGTAGACCATCCATGCCAAAGCCGGTAACGGCCAGAGCGGTAACCTCTTGGGGGCTGCCAAGCTGCGAAAGAGCCTGACGAATGCAAGCTACCACACTTTCCCAAATTTTATCGGGCTCCCATACGCACCAGGTGGGGTGGGTTGGGTCCAGGTGCGAAAGGGGCGTGGGCACCGAACCGGAGGAAATGTGGTTGCCCAGTGGGTCGTACACCACTGCTTTAATACTGGTGGAGCCAAGGTCTACACCCATTAAATAGGCCATGCTATGAACCTCCTTTTCAATTAGCTACCGGCATTTTGCATTGTTCAATAGCTACCGTATTCCTTCCAGGTTTCAAGCATTGCACGGTAGTTTTCGGGCTTAACGGAGGAATGGATGGAGTTGGAGGAGGAGAATATGTATCCGCCGCCCGGCATGCCAATTTCCAGCCGGCTTTTGCTTTCGGCAATGGTTTCTTCCACGCTGCCACTCACCAGTGTAGTGGCACAGTTTACATTTCCTTTGAAGGCAATCTTTTTGCCGTAATCTCGTTTTAGGGCGGCAAGGTCCATGCCGGCAATGGGGTCTACAGGGTCGAAGCAGTCGATGCCGGCATCTATGTAATAATCAAAAAGTGGCATAAGGTAGCCGTCGCAGTGTTTAATTACATACAACCCCAGCTTTTTGTAAGCACCGATTACCCTTTTCAGCTCGGGGTAGAAAATCTCTTCAAACATTGCCGGCGAAATCATAGGCCCATTGTTGTAGGCAACGTCGTCTCCGGTGTAAACAAATTTGCAGCCGCGCTGCACCGCTTGGGTAGCAAGGGCAATGTTTGCATCCACTGTCATTTTCACCAGTGCGGAAATAAACTCCGGCTGGTCGTAAATGTTCATCATAAACTCGTCAAAGGGCATCATACGCGAAGGGATAGACCAAATATCGTTGAGGTGCAGCACAACCGCCTTGCTGCCGTCGGCATATTTGGCAAGCTTTTTTTCCAGGGTGTCAAACCGGCCGGGGGCTTGCGGGTTGGGTGGAGTATAGGCTTCAAGCTCGGCCATGTTGTGGATAGGCCCATCGATAGGAAAAGAATGCGCTTCGCTGGTGTAGCCCTTGTGCATACCCCATTCGTCCACCACTGTACCGTCCGGCTGTCGCTCTGAAGTATAATTTACATCTACGCAAATGGCATCCAAACCATATTCGTTAATAAAGTCTTCTTCCGTGGCTTCTCCCCCTGCCGAGGGCAGCAGTGCATTTACAACCTTCTTATCAATAATCCATTCAAAGCTGGGGACACGGTCGGGCTGGCCGCCCTCCAGCACACATTGCAACCGTTCTACACTGTTCATGCCTTAGCCTCCTGTAGTTCTTTGTATATATAGTTGTTTGATACAGCCACGGCCTCGGCTTCTCGTTCGGCCGCTTTCATCTCTTCTCGGATAAAATTGCAGGCTTGTTTTAAGTACGGTAGGAAAGAAATATCCTCGTCGCTCCACATTTCTGAAACCAGCAAACCGGAATAACCCATTTGTGAAAGCGAACGGAAACACTGCTGAAAGCTTACAATTCCCCCGCCATAAGGCACCTTGCGGCAGCAGCCCGGGGTCGCATCCTTCACATGCACCGCCACAAGGTGCCTGCCGCCCATAAGCAGATCTGTAGCCGGGTCTACCCCTTGGCAGGCTACATTGCCGGTATCGGTATAAATTTGCAAAAAGGGCGAAGCCTG
>CAYYOY010000086.1:0-7309 GCA_964473265.1 uncultured Oscillospiraceae bacterium | reverse complement strand
AGGGCATTGGCCTTTGCCGCACCGAGCACATGTTCTTCGAGGGCGACCGCATTGCCGCCATGCGCGAGATGATTGTTTCCTCCAACGAAGAGCAGCGCAGAAAAGCTCTGGAAAAGCTGCTGCCCATGCAGCGCGGCGATTTCGAGGGCATTTACGAAGCCATGCAGGGCAACCCGGTAACTATCCGTTACCTTGACCCCCCGCTGCATGAGTTCCTGCCCACCGCCGAGGAAGATATTGTAGCCCTGGCTAAGGATATGGGCATTTCACTGGCCGACCTGAAGGCTGTTATCGCTTCTCTGCACGAATTCAACCCCATGATGGGCCACCGTGGCTGTCGTCTGGCTGTTTCGTACCCCGAAATTGCCGAAATGCAGACCCGTGCTGTAATTGAAGCGGCTATCAACGTAAGCAAGAAGCACCCCGAATGGAACATGGTGCCCGAAATTATGATTCCGCTGGTAGGCGAAATTAAAGAGCTGGCCTATGTAAAGAGCGTTGTGGTAAAAACTGCCGACGAAATTATTGCAAAGTCGGGCGTGAAGCTGGAGTATAAGGTAGGCACCATGATTGAAATTCCCCGTGCCGCCCTTACTGCCGACCAAATTGCCACCGAGGCCGATTTCTTCTCCTTCGGCACCAACGACCTTACCCAGATGACCTTCGGCTTCAGCCGTGACGATGCCGGCGCATTCCTGGGCGCTTACTACGATAAGAAGATCTACGAGCAAGACCCCTTCGCACGTCTGGACCAGACCGGCGTAGGCAAGCTGGTAGAAATGGCCTGCAAGCTGGGCCGCGAAGCCAAGCCGGGCCTGAAGCTGGGCATTTGTGGCGAACATGGCGGCGACCCCAGCTCTGTGGAATTCTGCCACAGAACCGGGCTGGACTATGTTTCGTGCTCGCCCTTCCGCGTGCCCATTGCACGTCTGGCAGCGGCACAGGCAGCGCTTAAGTACGGCAAGAAGTAAACCTGTTTTTCTGTTGGCTGCATTTGCAGCCACATGCGCAGCTTTCTCCAAGGGCCTTCTGTGCTTACACAGAAGGCCCTTGGTTTTGGCAAACTTGGGCATCTTAGAAATTGCACTATGCCGCCATGCGTATCTCCCCTGCCCGCTTGGCTTGACAAGCAACGGCCTGGGGGGTAGTATATATGCAGGTTAAAATGCCACGCAGCTTTCCCTAAAATGGTTATGGTATATTTTGAATAGGGATATGTATAAACTAATGCAAGGAGCGCACACCATGACAGTACGAACCCGTTTTGCCCCCAGCCCCACCGGCTATATGCATGTGGGTAACCTGCGCACCGCCCTCTATGCCTACCTTTGCGCCAAGGCCAAGGGTGGCCGCTTTTTGCTGCGCATAGAAGATACCGACCAGCAGCGCCTTGTGGAAGGTGCGGTAGACAAAATTTATAACACACTGCGCCAGACCGGCCTGCTGTGGGATGAAGGCCCCGATATTGGTGGCCCGGTAGGGCCGTATGTGCAGTCTGAACGGCTGCAGCTGCACAAGGAATATGCCCTGCAGCTGGTGGAAAACGGCAGTGCCTACTACTGTTTCTGCGGTAAGGAACGGCTGGAAGAACTGCGCCGAGTGCAGGCCGCTTCTGGCATGGCCCCCAAGTACGACGGCCACTGCCGCCACCTTACCCCCGAAGAGGTGCAGGCCAAGCTGGCCGAGGGTGTACCTTTTGTAATTCGCCAGCGCATGCCCGAAACCGGCACTACCACCTTTCACGATGAAGTGTTTGGCGATATTGAGGTGGAAAATTCCACGCTGGACGACCAAGTCCTTATCAAAGCCGACAGCATGGCCACCTACAACTTTGCCAACGTAGTAGACGACCATTTAATGGAGATTACCCATGTAATTCGTGGTAACGAATATCTTTCATCCGCCCCTAAATATAACTTATTGTATAAAGCATTCGGTTGGGAACCCCCTGTATATATCCATTGCCCGCCTGTAATGCGCGACGCCACCCACAAGCTTTCCAAGCGCGAGGGCGATGCCTCGTTTGAAGACCTCATAGAGCAGGGCTACCTGGGCGATGCGGTGCTAAACTATATTGCTCTGCTGGGCTGGAGCCCCAAGGGCGACCGTGAAATTTTCTCGCTGCAAGAGCTTATAGAGGAATTTGACCTTGCTGGCATTTCGAAATCTCCCGCAATATTTGATGTGCAAAAGCTGCGTTATATTAATGGGGAATACATTCGCAAGCTGCCGGCCCAGGAATTTTTAACACTGGCAAAACCCTGGATAGCAAAGACCGTAACCCGCACGGATATTGACCTGCTGCAGCTGGCCGAGCTACTGCAAAACCGCACCGAAGTGCTGGGCGATATTCCCGAGCAGGTGGATTTTATCGATACCCTGCCCGAGTATTCTATAGAGCTATACGCCAACAAGAAGATGAAAACCTCCCCCGAAACGGCGCTGGAGGTGCTACGCCAATTGCAGCCCCTGCTGCAGGCCCTGCAGCCCTTCACCCGTGAAAGCCTGCACGATTGCCTGATGGATTATATTGCCCAAACCGGCGTAAAGAACGGCTATGCCCTTTGGCCGCTGCGTGTGGCGGTGAGCGGCAAGCAGTTTACCCCCGGCGGCGGCATTGAGCTGGCGGCTATTCTGGGCCGGGAAGAGACCCTAGCCCGTATAGCCACGGCTATTGCCAAGCTGGAAGCCGCAAACTAGCTATGCTTGCAGAGCTGGATTGGGGCATACTCAATACAATACAGACCATGCTGGGTGGCCGGCTGGATGGGCCCATGCTGTTTTTTTCCCGCCTGGGGGATGCAGGCTTTGTTTGGCTGGCTATTGGGGTGGGGCTTAGCGCCTTTCCCCGCACCCGCCGGGTGGGCCTGCTGGTGCTGGCAGCACTGGTGCTGCAGGGGGTTGTTATTAACCTCTTGCTTAAGCCGCTGGTGCAGCGGGTGCGCCCCTGTGTGGCTGCAGAGGTTGCCAACCTGCTGCTGCCTATTCCGCCCGATTATTCTTTTCCTTCAGGGCACACGGGGGCTTCTTTTGCGGCAGCCGGCGTGTTGTGGCAGCGCATGCCTCGTGTTATAGGCTGGGCGGGCCTATTGCTGGCCGCCTGCATTGCCTTTTCAAGGGTGTATCTTTATGTGCACTTCCCTACCGACGTACTGGCCGGAGTGGCCATTGGCCTGGCCAGTGCCTGGCTGGTTGTTCGCTACCGGCGGCCCAATAACGCAAACAGAGGTGTTTAAGCTGGAGCATGCTGTCCGATTGGTAAAGGGTATGGTCATTGGCATTGCCACACTGGTGCCGGGGGTAAGCGGCGGTACAATGTCCATTATACTGGGCGTTTATACCGATATGCTCGAAGGAGTAAGCCGCTTCTTTTCCAACTGGCGGCGGCACGCCCTTGTGCTGGGCGAGCTGGCGCTGGGTGGCTTGGCGGGCATTTTGCTGCTGAGCAGGCTGCTGGCCTGGCTGCTGGAAGAATACACTCTGCCCATGCAGTACCTTTTTCTGGGCATTATTGCCGGGGGGCTACCGCTGCTGGTGCGCCAATGTGTGGGTGGGCACATATTACGGTTGGGTGAACTGGCCTTTGCCGGGGTGGGCCTGGCGCTGGTGCTGCTGATGAGCGGCGAGCCGGCGGCCTTGTTTGCCAATGCCGAACACACTACGCCCTTTGTACTGCCGGCCTTGTTTTTTGGTGGGCTTATTATTGCGCTGGCCTTTGTTTTGCCGGGTATTAGCGCTTCGTTTATGCTGCTAACGCTGGGGCTATATGGCCTTACGGTGCAGGCCATTAATACTTTAAACCTCACCTTTTTATTGCCTTTGGGGCTGGGCGTTGTGGTGGGCACCGTTGTTGCCGCCCGCCTGGTAAAGGGCTGTTTGGAACGCTTTCCCCGCCAGACCTTCCTACTGATTCTTGGGTTTGTGGCGGGCTCGCTCTTTACACTGGCGCCCGGCCTGCCCGTAGCCGACGAGCTTTGGCTGAGCCTGGCCTGTTGTGTGGGCGGCTTTGCCGCAACCTATACACTTGGCCGTATGAGCCGCGAGGGCTAAAGGTAGCAGGCTGGTAGCACCGGGCTGTAAAATGCCCAAGGCGGCCGGGCGCATGCCCGTAAAATCACAGTGTGATTTTACCCCCCAGGCAATGCCCCGGTGGGCTGCATGTTGTTTGACCAACGCTTGTGCGGGGCATTGCCTGGGGGCGGCGCAAAGGCTGCGGCCGTTGTAACCACCAAAAACTTTTGCCGCCCCTGCGGCCGCAGGCTTTGCGCCGGGGCATGCGCCCGGCCGCCTTGGGCATTTTGTGCCCGGGTGCGCAGCCGCGGCCCCCACTGCGCACTGTACGACATCCCTGCAACATCACGACAGGTTGGTGATTCCATGCCCAAAAGTAAAGGCAGGCCGCTGCTGCAGGGTGCATTCCTGCTTATGGCCTCCAACATTGTGGTTAAGCTGATTGGGGTTATTTATAAAATACCTCTCACCAACCTTATCGGCGGCTACGGCATGGGCTTTTTTAATTCGGCCTATGAGGTGCACCTGTTGCTGCTGGCTTTTTCCACCGCCGGTCTGCCGGTGGCTGTTTCTAAAATGGTTTCTGAAAGTTTGGCCCTGGGCCGGCGTACCGAAGCACATAAAATATTACGCGTAACTCTGGTGGCCTTTACGGCCCTGGGCCTGGCGGGTGCACTGGCCATGCTGCTGGGTGCCAACGCCTTTTCCGGCCTTATTGGCAGCCCGCTTACCCGCTACAGCATTGTGGCGCTGGCCCCGGCCACGCTTTTCTTTTCGGTTACGGCTGTCTTCCGGGGGTATTATCAGGGCTTTCAAAATATGATGCCCACGGCCTTTTCGCAGGTGGCCGAAGCACTGGTAAAGCTGGCGGCCGGGCTGGGCTTGGCCGGGTTTTTGCTTTCGGCAGGCTTTGGTGCGGAATATGTAGCAGCCGGCGCCATTGCCGGCACTACGCTTAGCACCCTGCTGGCGGCAGTGCTGGTGGCGGGGTGTTTTCTGTTGCCGTCTTACCGCTCGCAATATGGCAAGGCAGCCCAGCAGGGGGGCGAATGCCGAAGCTCTGCGGCTATATTGGGGCATATTTTCACCATAGTGCTGCCCATTTCTGTGGGAGCATTGGTAGTAAACCTTACCGGCTTTCTAGATTTATTTTTGATAATGAACCGCCTAAATACGCTGGGTGCTTCGCAAATGCAGGCCGTTACCAGCTATGGTGCCTACAAAAGCTGTGCCCAAACGCTGTTTAACCTACCGCCCTCTATTATTGCCTCTATTAATATTAGCGTGGTGCCGGCGGTGGCGGCTGTTTATGCCCGTAAAAACAACGTGCGGCTGGCTGGCATTGTCTCCACCGCTGTGCGTGTAACGCTGCTGCTGGCCATTCCCTGTGCCATAGGGCTTATGGTATTGGCCCAGCCCATTTTGGCCATGCTCTTCCCTGTGCGCCCCCAAGAGGTTGCCTTGGCCGCCCCGCTGCTGCAGGTGCTAGGGCCGGCTTCGCTGCTGGTGTGTTTGGCTTCTCTTTCCACCGCCATTTTGCAGGCGGTAGGCAAAGCGGTGCTGCCGGTGCTTTCGCTGCTGGCGGGCGGGCTGGTAAAGCTTGCCGCCAACTATTTGCTCATTGGCAACCCGCGCCTGGGCATTTTAGGCGCACCCATTGCCACCAACCTTTGCTACCTGGCTATATTGCTGATAAACCTAGGGCATTTGCGCCGTTGCGGCATACGTCTGCTCAGCCTGGCGGTTACGCTGCGCCCGCTGCTGGCCGGTTTGCTTATGGGTGCCTTCGCCCAGCTTGCCAACAGCCTTTTGGGGCGCTGGTTGGGCTCGCAGGCCTTGGGCACGCTGGCGGCTGTGGGGCTTTCGGCCGTGGCATATATGGGGCTGCTGGTGCTGGTGGGCGGCGTGCGCCGCAGCGACCTTGGCGTGCTACCGGGCGGCCACCGCCTTGCCGATTGGCTGCATCTGGAATAAATCTCTCTTTTTCCTGCACGTATCTGTTGTGAATATGCCTTTCCAAAACAGACCAAAATTCCTACAGTGGCTGTATACCGCCATTCACCAAACATGGAGGATTTCTATGCGCTCTAGACAATTTCTGGCCTGGCTGCTGGTTGCGGCCGTGGCGCTTGCCGGCTGTTCCCGCAGCGGCGGAGAAACCAGTGGCAGCGGCAGCGAAAGCCAGCCCGAGGTACTGCCCGATTTCCCTGTAAGCATTGGCGAGGATGTGCGCCTCAACGAGGCACCGCAGCGTGTGGTTTCGCTTTCGCCCGCCCTTACCGAGCTGGTGTATGCCCTGGGCTACCAAAGCCAGTTGGTTGGGGTAAGCAACTTTTGCGATATTCCCGACGAAGCCGCCAGCCTGCCCCGTTGCGGCAGTTCGCAAGGCATAAACTTTGCAGAACTAGAAAAACTGGAACCTCAGCTTGTATTAATAAGTGCCCCCCTGGTGGAAAACGAATTGCTGCGCCTGCAGCAGCGCAATATTCAGGTGCTGCAGCTGGGCCGCGCGGGCGACCTTAACGGCCTTCAGGCCAACTACACCGACCTTGGGCGTGCTCTGCAGGGTGAAACTACCGGCCGTGCCGCCGGTGCGGCCGTGTTTGAAGAGCTAGGCAACGTGCTGGAAGCCGGTGCGCAGCAGGCACGCGACACCATTAATGCGGGCAAGGCCAAGCAAAGTGTTATTATGCTGCGCATGACCGATTTCATTATGGCCACCGGCGATAGCTTTGAGCAAAAGCTGCTGGACAAGCTGTTGCTGGAAAACCTGGCCGCCCCCTATGGCAACTGGGCCTACCCCGCCGATAAAGTTGCCGAGCTCAAGCCCGATTTTATCATCGCCGATAAATCCATTACCATCCCCATGCTGGAAAAGAATGCTGTTTATAAGGGCACGCAGGCCGTATTGAAAGACCGTGTGGTCAACATCGATTTTTCGGCCTTTGAACGCCAAAGCCCCCGCATGGCCACCGAAATTGAAAAGATTATTAATTTCGCTTACGCCGAATAGGCTGCGAAGGCAAAAAGCAGGAGGAAAAGCCCGCCGGGCCTTTCCTCCTACTTTGTATGCTATGCCTAGCGTCCGGCATTACTTGGCTGCAATTTCGCCTATGAGTGCTTGGGTCATGGCATCCAGCTTGGTAAAATCCATAGCTGCTATGTAACCGGCTTCCAGCTTGTCGTGTAGTTCTTTGGCTTCGGCCAGCAGGCTTGCTGCCTCGCGCAGCATTTGCTCTGCTCCCTTGTGGTTGAAGCTTATGCGCTTTTTACGCAGTGCCAGCTGTTCTTTGTTGGT
>CAYYOY010000085.1:0-7344 GCA_964473265.1 uncultured Oscillospiraceae bacterium | reverse complement strand
TGCCTACTTGGCCTGCCGCCAGGCCCCCACGGCCGATATTGCCTACAGTGGTGTTATGCTGGCACTAAGCTATGCCGCCAGCGCACTGGCAGGGGAGGACTACACCGCCTGGCAGCAGCTGCGCGGCGGGCTTGCGCCGGGGGTGCGTACCGATATGTCGGCCAGTGCCCACTACTGGCAGCGCTATGAAACCCCATTTGGCGAATTTTCGCAGCAGGTAAACGATACCTATCTTCGTGCCAACAACCAGACCGACGGCGTAAAGAGCTATGGCCGTATGGTAGACCTGCTGCTGGCCGAACGCCGCCAACGGCAGGTGCCGGATGCTAATTTGCCTTAAACGAAAAACCCCGCCACCCGGCGGGGTTTTTCAGAGGTTTTAATCGTTCTCACCCACCACCATGAGCCCTACGCCCATATCGCTGGCGGTGCGTATGGTTTCGGTATCAATGCCGTCGTCGGTAATAATCGTATCCACCGCATGCACCGGGCAGATGATGGAAAGGTAGGTCTGATGGAACTTTGCCGATTCTGCCAACACATAGGTTTCGTTGGCCGACATCATCATGGCACGCTTAATCTGCGATTCAAACAGGTTGGGGGTGGTAATGCCATTCTTAAAATCAATTCCGTTGGCACCAATAAAAGCTTTATCTACCCGCAAAGTTTTTAGTGCATTTTCAGCAATACTGCCAATGGACGAAACAATATTGCGGCGCACCTGCCCACCAATGTGGATAATTTCCACATTCTCGCAGTGCACAAGGTCCATTACCGCACGGAAGGAATTGGTAACCAGCGTAATGTTGCGTTTGTTGCCCTCTTTCAGAAAAGTGGCAATATGAGCAATGGTGGCGGAGGAATCGATAATAATTGCATCGTTATCGTTTATCATGTTGTAGGCGGCCCGGGCAATGCGAATTTTCTGTTCCACATTTACCATTTGCAGCTCGTGCAGCGAAGGTTCTACCGCTGCGTTGGTCACCTTAATGGCACCACCATGGGTGCGTTTGAGCATGCCGGCCTCTTCCAGCTCTTTTAAATCACGCCGGATGGTTACATCGGAAATATGAAATTTCTCGCTTAAATCGGCCACGCGCACCACCCGGTGCTTGTCCACCAGTTCCTTAATTAGCTGTTTGCGCTTATGTGCCAGCATGTTTTTCGCCTTTCCTAGAAAAATTTGCCGAAAAATACAGGATATATACTTTATATTGTATTCTGATTTGCTTTTCTGTCAAGTAAAAAAAGATTAAAGTATAAAAGTGCCGCACTTGCCAAAAATTCCCAATGGAGGTGCGTGCAATGACAAAACGAGACGCCATAGCCAATATACGACAAGCAATATGCGAATGTGAAAGCAGCCCCCCCGGAACCCCCCCGCAGGTTTCGCATCTGTTGGGCAAAGCCGGCACTGCGCTGCGCCAGGCGGCCGACCTGCTGGAATATACCGTTACCTGTGCAGAATGTTCGGGCGTACCCAAATGCCTAGTGTGCGATAAATTTTGCAATATGCACGATAAAGCCGTGCAGGCGCTGGGGTTTATGCGTGTGGTGCGCTGTGCCGATTGCATCTACCTGGAAAACTGTTCGCGCATTATTGTGCAGAACGCGCAGAAGGGCCTTTGGATTATGTGCTCTACCTGTGGATATGGAAAACAAAGGGGTTAGGGCACCCCTACCGGCAACCCTAACCCCTGGCACGGCCGGCGCAATGTGTGCCGGCCCCTTTGTTGCTTATACAAAATAATCTCCGTCGCGCAACATGCCGGTACACCGGTTTCACTGCTATGGTACTATTATAATTAAGAAGGCTGCAGGCTTGCGCTGGTGCATAGTTGGCATTTTTATAAAAATAGTGTACAGTTAAAAAAAGGGGGCGGATTTAATCCGCCGCCCGGGTTTGCGCAAGCTTGTTGCGCAGCGTTGGGGCCACCAGCCAGCACAGCCCGCCGCCTATTAATGCGGTTACCAGCTGCGGCCACGAAAAGGTAGCCGAAAGCAGCTGCAGCTGCGGGGGTTTTAGCTGTGTCATGGTGGGCAATACCAGTTGTACAATACCTACCCACAGCACCAAAAATTTAAGCACCGCCGCCGCCACAATACCGCCGGCCAAAAGTGCTTTTCGGTTTTGCCGCCCGCCAATGTAATGCACGGTAACCACCAGTACAATGTTGCCCAGCGCCACTACCGGTAAAAGCTGCGGAAAGGCCGGACCAGCTCCCACCAAAAAGGCAAAAAAGGGCGAGAGCGCTGCCACGGTAAGGCCCGAGGCAAAGCCGGCGGTTAGGGTAGCCAATAGCATAATAAAGTTCACCAGGCTGCCGGTAACAAACTGGCCGGCCGGCTTGGTTACCATTTGAACAGCAATCAGCAAGGCAATAAACAGGGCAGTGTAGGTTATCCATTTAATTTTGCTTTGCATGGGTAAGCACCTCTTTCGTGTTGCGGGCTTTGCCAAAGGGGCGAAAGCTCTTTAGCCTAGTATAGCCTATCTGAAGAAAGAATTATGTTGCATAGGCAACGGAAATATATAAACTAAGGGGAAGCCATGAAAATACCCGAAATTATCCCGCAGCCTGTTCTCAACTGCCCGCTTTTTCGCGGCATAACTGCCGAAGAAGCGCAGACGCTTCTTCACTGCCTATTGGCACGCTACGCCGCCTTTGCCCGGGGCGAAATTTTAATTACCCAAGGCAGCCACCCCACCGAGGCCGGCATTGTGCTCACCGGGCAGCTTGAGGCCGTAAAGCTGAGTTATAGCGGCAACCGGCAGGTTATGGCACGCCTAAACCCTGCCGATGTTTTTGGCGATGCCCTTATTTCCACTCGCAACCACCCCAGCCCGGTTACGGTAACAGCCATAACCGATGCAACAGTGCTTTTTTTAGGCTGCGAAAACATTCTGGGTGGCTGCTGCCAATGCTGCCCGGCTCATGGCCGCCTGCGGCAAAACCTGCTTTCTATTATTGCCGAAAAGTTTTGGGCGCTTAACCAAAAGCTGGCCTATCTGGCTATACATTCGCTGCGCGGCAGAATAGCCGCCTACCTGCTGGATGCCGCGGGCGGCCGTACCAGCTTTTCCATTGCCTACGACCGTGCCGGCATGGCCGATTATCTGGGTGCCGACCGTTCGGCCCTTTCGCGCGAGCTTTCGCGCATGAAGGCCGAGGGCCTGCTGGATTATTACAAGAATTCCTTCAAACTTAACCTGCCGGCGCTGGAACGCTGCCTGGCCGACGCCGAGGTTTAAAACCTGTGAAATTATTTGATATTCTACGAAATAGATAGATAAATGAGGCACGAAAGACCTAATTGGAAAATTCGCGGGATTATAACAGATTATCACGTTAGCAATTTACCATACTAAAGCATATAATACAAATATAGAAAACAAACATAACGAAAGAGGAGAATGCTACAATGAAAAGAACACTTGCTGTTTTACTTATGCTTGCCCTTTCCCTTAGCCTGCTGGCAGGCTGCCAAACCGCCCCCAAAGTTAAGCTGCTCGTACTGGAAGAATCGCTGGCTGCGGAAGAATACGGCATTGCCTTTAAAAAGGATAACACCGCCCTGCGCGACGCAGTGGTTTCTGCCCTAGACGCTATGATGGCAGACGGCGCCGCAGCTAAAATTTCTCAGCAGTGGTTTGGTAAAGACGTTGTTCTCCCCGCCAAGGAAGTAACCCCCGCCACCGCTGCTCCCGAGGGCAAGACTACCTTGGTAATGGGCCTGGACGATTCCTTCCCCCCCATGGGCTTCCGCAACGATAAGAACGAAATTGTCGGCTTCGACGTTGACCTTGCCAAGGAAGTTTGCAAGCGCCTGGGCCTGGAACTCAAGCTACAGCCTATCGACTGGGCCGCTAAAGAACTGGAACTCGCCAATGGCAACATCGATTGCATCTGGAACGGCCTTACCATTACCCCCGCCCGTCAGGAAGAAATGACCATCTCGCGCCCCTACCTTGCCAACAACCAGGTAATTGTGGTGAGCGAAAAATCGGGCATTGCCAATAAAGCCAGCCTTGAAGGCAAAAAAGTAGCGGTGCAAACAGGCTCTTCCGCCGAGGAAGCTCTGGCTAAGGATGCAATCGCTGAAAAGGTAGCCGAGGTAGTGCAGTTTGCCGATAACGTATCTGCCCTGCAAGACCTAAAAACAGGCCGTATCGATGCTGTAATTCTGGATGAAATTGTGGCCCGCTACTACATTGCCAACAACTAAGGTCTTCCCGTAAATACTGTGTGCTTTGTGCAGGATGGGTTTTGCCCCTCCTGCACATGCGCGCGAAAAGCCAATAGAGCGGAAAGGTTGGCGGCGGTAAGCAAACCGGCCACCTGCTGCCAACGGAAGGATGTGCCCTATGCAAAATTTTTGGAGCATTGCGCTTTCGCTTATGGATGGTTTGCGCACCAGTACCATTCTGTTTTTAATTGTCATCATTGGTTCGCTGCCGCTGGGTTTTTTGTTCACCCTAATGGTGCGCAGCCGCCTGCTGCCTTTGCGCTGGTTTGCCAACGGGTTTATTTATGTGGTGCGCGGCACGCCGCTGCTGCTGCAGCTGCTGTTTATCTATCTGGGGCTACCGTTCCTTCCGGTTATCGGCCCCTACCTGCGCTTCGAGCGCTTTACCGCGGCTATCATCGGCTTTGTGCTCAACTATGCCGCCTATTTTGCCGAAATTTTCCGTGGCGGTTTGCTGGCGGTAGATAAAGGCCAGTACGAAGCCGCCCAGGTGCTGGGGCTCAACCGCTGGCAAACTATCGGCAGGGTAGTGCTGCCCCAAATGTTTCGGGTGGCGCTACCATCGGTTACCAATGAATCCATTACGCTGGTGAAAGATACCGCACTGCTCTACGCGGTTTCTGTGCCCGACCTTTTACATTACACCAAGGTTACGGTAAGCCGCACGGCCGACCCTACCGCCTTTCTGGTGGCGGCTGTCATTTACTTAATTTTCAATACCCTGCTCACCTTGCTGTTTAAGCAAATAGAAAAACGTTTTGATTTTTAAGGAGGCAGCCATGGCATTGATAGAAGTTTCGCAACTCAAAAAGCATTTTGGCGGCCTAAAGGTGCTGCAGGACATTAGCTTTTCGGTGGAACGCGGAGATGTAATTGCCGTTATCGGCTCCTCCGGTTCGGGCAAAAGCACGCTGCTGCGCTGCATGATTCACCTAGAGCAGGTGAATGGCGGCAGCATCTGCGTAGACGGCGATTATCTTGTTAAAAACGGCCACTACCCCGATGCCCCACAAATTCGCGCCATTACGCTGCGTATGGGCATGGTATTCCAGAATTTTAACCTCTTTCCGCACCTAAGCGTGCGCAACAATTTGGTTATGCCGGTTACCACTGTGCAGGGCCTGCCGGAAGAAGAAGCCCACATGCGGGCCCGCCAGCTGCTGGATAAGGTGGGCCTGCTGGAAAAACTGGACGAAATGCCCTCTAAGCTTTCGGGCGGGCAAAAGCAGCGGGTGGCCATTGCCCGCGCCCTTATGCTCAACCCCGAAATTATGCTGTTTGATGAACCTACCTCGGCGCTCGACCCCCAGCTCACCGGCGAGGTGCTGGCTGTTATGCGCCAGCTGGCGCAAGAACACATGACCATGCTGGTGGTAACACATGAAATGTCCTTCGCGCGGGATGCTGCCAGCCGCGTGCTGTTCATGGAAGATGGCTACATTGCCGAAGAGGGTACTCCCCAGCAAATTTTCACCCGGCCCTCCAACCCTTCTACCGCACAGTTTTTAGGTAGCATTTTGGGGCAATAGCAGTATAATTCAATCGTGTACGGGGCGGCCGAAAGGGCTGCCCCGCATTTTTTTGTCTGCAATGCCGGGGCGTTTTCAAATTCTCTGCGCTTGTCCATGAATTATGCTGTTATTAAGCCCTATTGTGTGCTATACTAATAAATATCTGCAACCCCAAAATACCCCCACCGGCAGGAGATGAGCATATGAACCATTCGCTAACGCGGGAAAAGCTGGGCGACGGCCTGCATTTTTCCACTGTGACCGACCCTAAGTTTAAACACAACCGTTTGTCCGTCAACTTTATTACGCCGCTTGCGGCCGAAACAGCCGCCGAAAACGCCATTTTACCCTTTTTGCTCACCAAAGGCAGCAAAGATTGCCCCGACTACACTCAGCTGGAAAAACGCCTTTGTGCTCTTTATGGTGCCACGCTGGATGCCGATGTAGCCAAGTTTGGCCAATACCAGCTGCTAAGCATTTCCATTCAAGGCATTGACGGCCGCTATGCGCTGGAGGGCGAAAACCTGTTGGAGGAATGCGCCAAGCTGCTCTGTGAGCTGGCCTTTCGCCCCAATATTACCGACGGCACTTTCCCTGAAAAAGAGCTGGAGCTGGAGCGCCAGTTTCTGCTGGATACCATTGCCGCCGAAATTAACGACAAGCGTTCCTACGCTCTTACCCGCTGCAAAAGCCACATGTGCAAGGGGGAGCCTACCGCCCTGCGCAAATATGGCGAGCCTGAGCAGGTAGAGGCCATTACCCCCGCTTCGGCGGCTGCTGCCTACCGGCGTCTGCTGGAAACGGCGGCCATAGAGGTGGTTTTTGTGGGCCCCGGAAGCCCGCAGTTTGCCAAAGAACTGTTTACCAAAAGCTTAAATGCCCGCCCTAAAGCCCTTACAAGCTACACCTGCGCCCAGCGTGTGGAAAAAGCCGACCAACAGCGCGATTTTACCGAAAGCATGGAGGTAAGCCAGGGCAAACTGGTGCTGGGCTTTCGCACCGGCACACTGGCCGATTACCGCAGCCTTACCCCCCTGCGCATGATGGTGGCACTGCTGGGTGGCACGCCCTTTTCGCGCCTGTTTGTGTATGTGCGCGAAAAACTTAGCCTTTGTTACTACTGTGCCGCCCGGTTTGATATTTCCACCGGCATTCTAACGGTAGATAGCGGTGTGGAATTTGAAAACAAGCAAAAGGCCCAGGATGAAATTCTACACCAGTTAAAAATTGTACAGCAGGGCGAATTTACCGACGAAGAGATGGAAAATACCCGCCTGGCAATGGCTTCCTCGCTGCGCTCTACTACCGATTCGCAAAGCGGTATGGAAAGCTGGTACCTTACGCAAATTTTACTGGGTAGCGCCGTTTCGCCCGAAGAAGAAGCCCAAGCGCTGGATGCTGTAAACAAGCAAAAGCTGCTGGAGGCCGCCAAGGCTGTAACGCTGGATACCGTTTATTTCTTAACAGGAAAGGAGGCCGAGGCAAATGCATAGGCAGGATATTTCTTCCCCCCGCCTGGGCGAACAATACACCCGCATAGAGCACCCCTCGGGCCTAACCCTGCTGCTTTACCCCATGCAGGGCT
>CAYYOY010000084.1:0-7415 GCA_964473265.1 uncultured Oscillospiraceae bacterium | reverse complement strand
GGCACGCATGTATCAGGCACGATTGCCGCTGTTGCAAACAATAATTGCCTTAACCTTGCGTAAATTTCTATGCAGCGAAAGCAAAAAGTAAAACGAAAGGTTTAATATTTCTTCTTCATCGGGCTGCACACCACATAGCTCGGTATACAGGCCGCTGGCAGCCTTGGCGGCGTTATAAATATCTATATAATTTTCATTGCGCTTGATCTCCGACGCTCTGTTGTAATATACGCCGTTTTGCAAGCGGTAAATTTCCGATTTTAAATGCAGACCAAGCCCAAAGAGCAGCAGCTTGTCGTTTATAAATTTTGTTCCTAGCTGGGCATCAATGCTCTCAATAAGCCTGCAGGCCAACAGCTGAATTTTTTCAGGCATTTCCACCTTTTCGGGTTGCTTGGGGGAAAATGCGTTAAACCCAACCAAATGAATGCAAATATACACCTTTTCCATATCTGAAACCTTTACCGAAAAGCTTTGTTCCAGCTGTTGGGCAATAAATGTGGCGGTTTGGGTTTCAAGCTCGGGGAAGTCTTCTTCGGGCGGCATAAATTCTTCCGGCACAATTTTGCCGCTTTTCAGGCGCGAAATGCTAATAACTAAATGTGTGATCAGCGAAGCATAGTAATCGGAAGTAAGGAAAAAATCGAACTTATCTTCCACAAGCTCAATAATTTCTGCTACCTTTTCAACCGCTTCTTGGGAATATACCTGCGTTAGGTTTATGTAGCTGTTTTCTGGCAGGCGGGCGTGCTTTTTAGAGGAAATGGGGTTTTTAACGTCCTCGGCTTCGCCTGCTTCTAAATAGCGAACAATGGCATTGCGGTGGGCCATTTCATCGCCAATTACGCCAATGCCCCGGCGCTGGGTTTTAAAAAGCTTCAGCTTATATTGCGCCAGCCACTGTTCCACCCATTCCAGGTCGAGAATAATAACCGAACGGCTAACGAAAAATTCGTCTGCCAGCGACTGTATAGTTACATCCTCCTGCAGAATGATGAGCTTTTTAATAATAAGCAGGCGGCGTTTATTATCACCACTGTGGATAGATAAGCTATCGTAGCCCAGCAGGCGCTGCATTTTCATGCGGTCTCCCGCGCTAATTTCTATGGCAACGCCCAAGCCCTGCTTTTTTATTATTTGGGTCTGTTTAAAGTTGCTTTCGGCCAGCCATCTTTCAATGCTTAGCAGATAATTTTGCACAGACCGCTTGGATACCCCCACATTGCGGGATAAAAACTCCATGGTCAAAAAGTGTGGGCTTTTTAAAAGGAGCTCCAGTATTTTTTTAACATTGCGCTCGTTGCTTTTCAAAACCCAACCCTCCGCAAAAATATCCCGGTAATTTACATGGCACTAACTGAAAAGTATAGAACCTTGCCAAACTCGGTTGCTTTAATTAAGCTCTTTACAGCGGCAACGGCCTGGTTGGCATTGGTGCAGTCGGTTTCAAATTCCAGCTCCATGCCCCGTTTGCCAGTATATCGCAGGCTAAATCCATCCTGGCTGTGTCCGTCCAACAGCTGGGCAATTTCCTGCGCCTTCAGGGGCGATTTTACTACAATTTTCATGGTAAACCCTCGCTTACTTGTTTTGCCGTTTTACGTCAATTACCTTAGTACCCACAAAGGTATCGAAGCCCGATTTCCCTTCTGAATTGCCAAACAGCGTAATGCACATAAACACAAAAGGTATGGCCGAAAGCAGATAAATAGAAAGCGCTTTAATACCCGCCCGCAATACCAGCATGAGCTTGCTTACCACGGGGTTGCGCTGGGGTGCAACATTCACCACACGCAGGCCAAACATCCATTTGCCCGGGGTGGCCTTTAAGAGCAGCATGCACACCGCTTCGTAAACCGTGCCAATGCACAGTGCCGTAATAAAGCAGGCCTGGTAGAGCAGCACACGCTCTAAAACCAATGGGTCGGTCGCGGGCAGGCCTGTTACATACTGCTGCATTTCAAGGTATCGCTGCATATCGGGTGCGCCGAAATATACCACGGCAAACTGGTAGATGAAGGAGATAACGGTAAAATCGGCAAGTGCCGCTAAGGCCCTACGCGCTACATACCCCTTGGGGTAGCCCCCGCAAAAGGCTTGCAGCGCGCTGTTGGGTGTTTTCTCTTTTGCTTTTTCCCGGCCCATTTTCATAATTTAGCCCCATTCCTGTGGGTTCCCCTGCCTATCCAAACGGATAGGCAGGGGTGTAGTAAATTAATGGTTTACTTCGCTGGTAGCCATGGCCTCGCCGGCTTCCCGCTTGAGGTTAATTTTATCCCATGCGCGGATGAAAGGCAACCATATGAGGAAGGCAGTTGTAAAGCAAATGGCCTGCGCCACCACAGCCATAAGCCTGCTGCCTATACCGCCCGAAGCCGCCAAAAAGCCGCTTAGGAATACCGGCGTAGTCCAGGGTATCATTTTATCTAAAATGGGGAAGATGCCTAAATATGTACCAAAATACATAATAGTAACAATAGCCAGGGGAGATACGATAAAGGGAATCATTAAAATGGGGTTGAGCACCACCGGCAGACCAAAAGTAACCGGCTCGTTAATATTGAAGATGCCAGGGCCGATGGCGATTCTGCCAACGTCCTTAAGCAGGCGAGATTTCGCAAACAGCAGCATGTAGATTACTGCGGGCAGCGTAGCGCCCGAGCCGCCGATCCACACGTTGTTTTCGTAGAAGGGCCATGTAATGATGGACGAAGTGCCCACATGGGTAACCTGGGTCCAGAGGGGTTCAAAGAAGGGGAATATAATAACCGCCGAACCGTGGATGCCCAGTGTCCAGAGCAGGTGTTCCAGGAAGGAGCCCAGAAGTGTGAAGGGATACGAAATGCCTACATTAATCAGCCACGAGAAAAGCCCCTGGTTGAGCCACACAGAAATGGTGCCGTAGCTGGTGTTGGACATGGGTACTGCAATGAGCAGCCACGAGATAGCAAATACTGCCAAGCCGGGGAGCAGAGCCGTAAATTGGCGTGCAACCGCCTGGGGTACAGAATCGGGCAGGTGGATAACCCAGTTTTTCTGGATGAATACACGGTAAACTTCGGCCGTGAAGATTGCAAACAGCATAGCCACAAACAGGTTTTCGGAACCCATGCCGCCTTCCATTTGGGTTACGATAAAGAAGGAGGCAATGGACAGCACACCTGCCGGAACGCCGTCTATGGCCGAACCGTCGGGCTTTCTGTAGCTGCTGGCCAGCGAGCTGGCCACGCCAAAGACTGCAATAACCGCCATAATGCCAAAGGTTGCATTCATTAGAATGTCGATTTTACCGCCCCAGCTCCAGCCGGTTTCTTCCATAAAGTGCATCCAGCCTTCTACCGGGAAATCGATAACAATCATGGCAAACGCACCCAGAATGAGCAGCGGCATAATCATTACAATGCCGTCGCGCAATGCCAGCAGATGCCTTTGCCCGCCAATTTTCGCCGCTGCCGGGACGAACTTTTCCTCCATGAAGCTTTCGATCTTTGATACCCTTTTCTCAGCCATGGAACAACACCTCCTAATTATTCTTTTTGGCGCAATATTCCTTATATGCGCTATCAAAAATTTTATCAACCTTCAGCAGCGCATAATCCGACATATCCATTACCGCAATAACCGGTATTTTTTCACCAAACTGTTGCTGCAGCTTTTTAAGCAGGTGCCGCACCTGGGGGCCGAGCAGCAGGGCGTCTGTACGGTCAATTCTGTCGCCAAGCTTATCAAACGGCATGGCATCTACATCGGCTTCAATGCCCTTTTGGTGTGCGTAGATACTCATTTTGTCAATTAGCATGCTGGTGGACATCCCCAAATTGCAAATGAGCGTTACGGTAAACATCTACTTTCCCTCCAATGCCTTAATCTTTTCGTGCAGCAGTATAAACTCTTCGGTAATATCGCGCATAATTAATGCGAGGTTTAGATGGTCCTGCGCGTGTACCATCAGCAGCGATATCGGCTGGCTGTTGCCCGTCATCTCTTCGCGTATAAGCTGGGTTTGTACGTCGTGGGTTTCCACCATGGCCTCGGCGGCCTTCTTTAAGGTGGCCCGAGCCTGCTCGAAATCGCCTTCCTTTGCAAAGTCAATGGCTTCCATGCAATAGCTTCGGGAATCTCCCGCGCCGGCAATTAGCTCCATGGCAATTTCCATGCCATTCATCTGCCTCACTCCCTTTCCCCAAATTTATCCTGGAAAAGTTCTTCCATTGCCTGTGCTGCCGGCACTTCATCCTCGCCGCTAAAAACCAGCGTAAGCACGTCGCCCTTCTTGGCATTCACAGTAATAACGCCGGTTACGTTTTTCAGGTCGTATTCGTTACCGTTTTTGTTTACCACAATGCTGCTGGAAAATTTGCGGGTGGTACGCACAATTTTAGATGCCACACGGGCGTGAAACCCTAATTCGTTCAGAACCTCTAATTCTTTGGTTATCATCAAAACTACACCTTACCTTACATAATTTGTTGCGCTAAGAGCTTTTCAACCTCCTCGGGGGTATCTAGCTGTAGAGCTTTCTTTAATAGAACGCTGCAATCGTGGTGGTTTGCCTCACAAATAATTTTTCGCACCTTGGTAATAGACGGAATGCTTACGCTTAGTGCGTCTACCCCCATTGCCACCCACAGCGGCACCAGCGCGGGAATTTCGGCAGCCTGGCCACAAATATCCACCGCTATGCCTGCCGCATGCCCGGCGGCCACCACCCGTGCAATGCAACGCAGCAGCGTGGGGTGAAAGGGTGAGTTAAGCCCGCTTAGTTTAGGGTTGGTGCGGTCGGCCGCAAAGAGATACTGTGTTAAATCGTTCGTGCCAATGCTGAAAAAATCTACCTCATCGGCAAGGCGCTGTGCGTCAAAAGCGGCGGCGGGTGTTTCAATCATAATGCCAACTGGTATATCGCCATAAAAGGCTTTGTTTTGGGCTACGAGCTCTTGCCTGGCCTCTTCCAGCAGTTGCTTGGCTCGTGTAATCTCTTGTTTGCCGGTAATCATAGGGAACATTATCTGCACATTTTCGCCGGCTTGCAGAATAGCCCGCAGCTGCGCCTTAAACACCTCAGGGTGGCCTAGGCAGTAGCGAATGGCACGATAGCCCAAAAAGGGATTTTCCTCTTGTGGTATATGTAGGTAGGGGATGCCTTTATCGCCGCCAACATCCAGCGTGCGGATGATGAGCGGCCTGCCGGCCAGCATGCTTGCCGTCTGAGAATACACGCTGTACTGCAGCTCCTCTGGGGGTGGGGCGGCAGTTTGCGTCATATACAGCAACTCGGTGCGGAACAACCCAACGCCCTCACCGCCCTGCCGCAGCAGCTCGGCCGCTTCATCGCAGGTGGTTATGTTGGCAAAAACCTTAACTTCTCGGCCGTCTTGGGTAATAGAAGGCCTAATTTTGTATGCTTCTAAAAGTGTTTGCTCGTGCTGCTGCTTGGCCATGTAGGCGTTATAAGCAACAGTTTGCGCAGTGTTGGGCTGGAGGACCACCTCGCCCGCAACGGCATCCAGCAGCAGGGGTTGCCCTGTTTGCACTGCGGCCATAATGCCCGTGGCCTGTATTAGGCAAGGCTTGCCCAGTGAACGCGACAAAATAACACAGTGCGAGGTTTTGCCGCCCTTTTCTAAAATAATGCCCTTGAGCCTGCGCTTATCCAGCTCGGCCACCACCGAGGGGGGAATGTCTACCCCAACCGCAATGTAGTCGCAGTCTGGCTGGGTGGGCGGCTGCACACCTGTAAGCACACAAAGGATACGCTGTGCCAAATCACTAATATCGCCTGCACGTTCTCGTAGGTAGTTGTTATCTCTCAAGCCCTGCAAATATTGTATGTATTGCCCCGAAGCCGTTTGCACGGCATATTCACAATTGAAGTTTTGCCGAATTACTTGCTCCACCTTTTGGATGAAATCGGTATCCTCCAGCATGAGTAGCTGAAAATCGAGAATGGAGGCGGTTTCTTCTTCAAGCTCGCTGCCCAGCCGCGCTATAAGAGCCTCTATTTGCTGTGCACTCGTCTCTAAGGCAGCATAAAAACGTGCCAACTCGGCATCGACATTTTGCACCGTTTGCTGAACAACAACAATTTGGGGCTCGGCAAGCACATATGCCTGTGCCAAAGCCATACCCTCAGATGCAACTAAAGCTTTCATAATGACCCTCTTGCAAGTTTGTTAATTTAAAATGAAGGCGTAGTAAATTTTTAACAGTTTTTTTAATATTTGTTTTTATTATATATTAAATATTCATAATATAAAAGCATGAAAACTTGCTATATTAAAAATGGTTGTGGCAAAAAAGCAGCAATATACTTGGCCACATGAAATTTAGGTGGGAATTTACAGGTGGCTTGTTGTTAAAATAAATAGGACAAGCAGGTTTTGTGCTTCCCAATTAAGTACCCATATATAAAAAAACACCCCCGATAACCTCATGGTTATCGGGGGTTATGCTGAAAGTTTATAGCCGGTGTAACCTACGCCACTGAAAACTCCGTAGCAAGCTACTTATGAGAGCGCGGTTTTTTACTTTTAAATGAATGCGCGGGCTTGCGATTGCCACTTTTATTTGCGTGTGGTCTATGCGGCGAACCTCCACCAGTATAACGCGACTTTGTCTTGCTGACGGACGGAGGGTCGAGCTTTACTGGTGTAATGGTTATTTCCTCAAGCCCATCCATATTTGTATAGCAAAGTGAAAGTGCCGCTTCGGCTATTTTTTGTGCGGAATGCCCCTTTCGGAGCAATTCATTCACCATACCTGTAATTGCAGGGGCTGTTTCAAGGCTTATCTGTGCTTCAATTTCGTTGCTTTTTGAAGCAAGAGTTTTTGCCAAAATATCTTTTGCCGATGGCACGGCAATCTCTTCAATTGGCGATTTTATTTCAATGGCAGTTTGTTTCATGCAATGAATCTCTCGTCTGCTGCTGCAAAATGTTATACTACACCCTGTTTTCCCGGCTCTTCCGGTTCTGCCAATACGGTGAATATAGTATTCTGTATTCTGGGCAAGGTCGTAGTTAATTACATAATCTACATCGCTTACGTCAATGCCACGTGCGGCAATGTCGGTTGCTATAAGTATCTTAATTTGCCCTGCCTTAAATTCACGCATGGTTGCGGTACGCTGGGCCTGCTTAATGTCGCTATGGATGCTTTTGGCGTTAATATTTATTTCCTTTAAGAATTCAATTAAATCGTCTGCCATGCGCTTTGTTCCACAGAAAATGATAGCACGGTTCGGGTCGTAATACTTCAATAGCAGGGCAAGCGCGCCCTTTTTGCTATCGTGGGCAACATTAATATACTTCTGCTCAATGTGTTGCAGTGTTACTTGCTCTTTATCAATTTCTATTAGTGTTGGGTTTGTTTGAAATTGCTTTGTAATCTTCATAATTGCGTGCGGCATGGTTGCC
>CAYYOY010000083.1:0-7501 GCA_964473265.1 uncultured Oscillospiraceae bacterium | reverse complement strand
GGGGGGCGAACCAGAGGGCGTTTTGGCTGCCACCAAAACCATAGAGGGCCTGCTGGAGCTCATTAACCGTGGCGAAATGCTTACCGAGCAGAATGTCCGCTACATGATGAGCCTGGTAAACGAGGGCAAAGAACAAGAAATTTCCGGCATTGCCAATGATGTTATTTGCATTACCGCAAAGGGCCGCCCCCTTAAACCAAAAACCATTGGCCAAAAGCACTATGTAGATGCCATCCGCCAAAATACAGTCTGCTTTGGGGTTGGCCCGGCAGGCACGGGTAAGACGTATCTTGCAGTGGCTATGGCGGTGCGTGCCTTCCGTAACCATGAAATTAACCGCATTATTCTTACACGTCCCGCCATTGAGGCGGGCGAAAAGTTGGGCTTTCTGCCGGGCGACCTGCAGAGCAAGGTAGACCCTTACCTTCGCCCGTTGTACGATGCACTACACGATATGCTGGGCAGCGACAACTTCCAGCGGTATATGGAAAAAGGCGATATTGAGGTTGCGCCGCTGGCCTATATGCGTGGGCGTACGCTGGACGACAGCTTTATTATTTTAGATGAAGCCCAAAATACCACGCCCGAACAAATGAAAATGTTCCTCACCCGGCTGGGCTTTGGCTCCAAGGCTGTTATCACCGGGGATATAACACAAATCGACCTGCCCGAGCCCCGCCGTTCGGGCATGCTTGAAGCACTGAAGGTGCTAAAAAATGAGCCGGATATTGCCATAGTTTCCTTTACCGATAAGGACGTGGTACGGCACAAATTGGTGCAGGCCATTATTAAGGCCTATGAAAAATATAGCGAGGAAAGCAGGCGTAAAAAATAAATGAGCAAGGTTAAGGTATATATAACCGATAGGCAAAAGGAGGTTCGCGTTCCCTCCGGCTTGCGGTTGCTCATCCGCCGCTGCTGCACAGCGGTTTTGAAACACGAAAAATTTCAAGGCGACGCCGAGATAAGCGTAAGCTTTTTGAGCAACCCGCAAATTGCCCAGCTAAATGGCAAGCACCGCGAAAAGCCCACGCCAACCGATGTGCTTTCCTTCCCGCTGGGGCAGGACGGCATCTACGACCAAAACCCCGAAAGCGGTGCATATGTGCTGGGCGATATTGTCATATCCATAGAAAAAGCCATGGAGCAAAGCGAGTTGTACGGCCATAGCCTGCAGCGTGAAATTGCCTTTTTAACCGTACATTCCATGTTCCATTTGCTGGGTTACGACCACGAACAGGGCGGCCTAGAGGCCGTGCGCATGCGCGAACGTGAGGAAGCCGTGTTGGCAACCCTGGGGCTTACCCGCGGCGGCAGCTATGTAGAATAATACAGAGCAAAGCAGCTGGGGGGTGTCAGCCTGGATAAGCAGTTAAGAAGCCTGGTAAAAAGCTTTTCCTACGCGTGGGACGGGCTTTGGTTTGCCATTTCCACCCAGCGCAATATGCGCATACATCTGGTGGTGGCCGCGGCGGTGGTGGTAGCCTCCGCCTGTTTTCACTTTACAACAGTAGAGTTTTGCATTTTAATTATTACCATTGGCATGGTGTTTGCGGCCGAACTGATAAACACCGCCATTGAAGCCGCCATCGACCGTTCTGGCAGGGAATACCACCAGCTTGCCAAGCTGGCTAAAGATACTGCCGCCGCCGCTGTGTTGGTGTGCGCTGTGGTAAGCCTGGGGGTCGCCTGTGTGCTCTTTGGAAACCGTCCCGAGGGCTGGAGCCTGCTGTTTGAGCGCTGGTTTTCCACTCCGGGGCAGCTGGCGCTGCAGGGCGTGTTGTGGGGCGCTGCACTGGCCTTTATTTTTGCCGGGCCACAAAAAATAGGGGCTACTTTTGCCCCCAAAAGGAGAAAATAATGATAAACCCCAGCGAAACCCGTTCGGTTTTTGCGGCGCTTACCGGCCGGCCCAATGTGGGCAAAAGCTCACTGCTCAATGCTGTAATAGGGCAGAAGGTGGCCATTGTTTCGCCCAAGCCGCAAACCACACGCACACGCATTACCGGCATTCTTACCCGTGGGGCAACCCAGCTGGTGTTTTTTGATACTCCCGGCCTGCACCGGCCCCGCAACGAGCTGGGCCGCTATATGGTAAAGCAGGTGGGCGACTGTGTGGCCGATGTAGACCTCGCCGTGCTGGTTACCGAGCCGGGCGGTACACTTGCCCCTGCAGAACTGCAGCTGATAGAAAATTTTGCCGCCCGCCGCATGCCAGCCATTGCCGTCATTAACAAGCTCGATACCTTGGGACGAGATAAAACCCCCCTGTTGGCAAAAATAGAACAGCTTGCCAAAGCATATAGCTTTGCAGAAATTATTCCCCTTTCTGCCCACACCGGCGAAGGCATCGATACACTGCTCACCGCACTGGAAGGCCTTGCCACCCCCGGCCCACATTATTTTGACGACGCGCAAATTAGCGACCAGCCCGAAAAAGTGCTGGCCGGAGAAATGCTGCGCGAAAAGCTGCTGCGCTGCCTTTCGCAGGAAATTCCCCACGGCATCGCCATTGTGGTGGAACGGCTGGAGGAACGCCCCGAGCAGGATATTCTGGATATAGATGTAACCATTTACTGCGAACGAGCAAGCCACAAAGGTATGATTATAGGCAAAGGCGGCGCTATGCTTAAAACCGTGGCAAGCCAGGCGCGCCAAGAGCTGGAAGCCTTTTTCGGCCTTAAAATTAACCTGCAGTGCTGGGTGAAGGTTAAGCCCGGCTGGCGTGCAAACCCACAATTTATTCGTTCTATTGGTTACCAATAGCTGCCAGCTCCGCCCTAATTTTCCCTCACATAATTTATGCGCCCGCTTGGTACAATGGTAGTACAACGGCATTTTTGTCGTTGGCGGTTTGCGTCTTGCACGCAAGCCCAAAGCCGACAAATGAGTGAGGTGCTTAGTGTGGATTATGAGAAGGAGGCAAAAAGCTGGGAACGCTTTTGCAATTCTGGGTCTGTTAGCGATTATCTGGCCTACCGCCAGTTTGTGAATAAACGAGCCGAAAGCGAGGAGGTAGCACCCGGTGCAAATCTCCCTGGAGGGTCTGGTAATACGTCAACGCAGGATAGGCGAGGACGACCGCCTCATCACAATTCTTACAGCTGAGGCCGGCGTAATAACTGTCTATGCCAAAAACGCCGGTCGCTTTAAGGGCAGCATGGCGGCGGCGACTGAGCTTCTGGCCCACAGCCGCTTTGTGCTTTTTAAACACAAAGAGCGCTACAGCCTGGATAAAGCCGAGGCCGAAAACATTTTTTTTGCTCTCCGGCAGGATATTATAAAGCTTGCGCTAGCCTCTTACCTGGCGCAACTTTGTGCCGAGCTTATTCCAGAAGGCGTGCAGGAAAGCGGCGGCGCGCTGCGTCTGTTGCTCAACACCCTGTACCTGCTGGAAAAGGATAAGCGAAGCATGTGGCAGCTGAAAGCGGTGTTTGAGCTGCGGTTGCTGGCCATGCTGGGCTACATGCCCGACCTTGTGGCTTGCGCCGGCTGCGGCTGCTTTGAAGCAGAGCAAATGTTTTTTTTGCCCCACACAGGCCAGCTGCTTTGCGGTGGCTGCGGCGGGCTGCAGCAACAGGCGGTGGGGCTTTCGGCCGGTGTGCTTACCGCCATGCGCCACAGCATTTACAGCAGCCCCGAACGGCTGTTTCAGTTTTCTCTGCCCCAGGCTTCCATGCGCTATTTTGCGCAGGTGTCGCAGGCTTACATACTTACGCGGCTGGAACACACGCCGTCTACTTTAACCTTTTTTGAAGGCCTGCTGCCCGCTGAAGAAACCAGGGCGGCATTTGCATAAGCAGGAGGTTATACCTACCCATGACAAATACATTTCATACCCGGGTGCTAGAGCTGGACAAGGTGCTGGCGCTGCTGGCCGGGCAGGCCGGCTGCGAAGGCAGCCGTACGCTTTGCCTGGAGCTTATGCCCTCTGCCGAGTTGGAGGAAGTGCGCCGCCGTCTGGCTTACACCAGCGATGCCGGAAGCCTTTCGGCCAAATTCGGTAGCCCGTCACTTTCCGGCATGCCCGATTGCAAGGCAGCCCTAACCAAGGCCAACCTGGGCGGCCGGCTTTCGGCCGGCGAACTGCTGCGGGTGGCCGCGCTGCTCACCTGCCTGCGCAGGCTGGTGGAATGGAAGCGGCAATCGCAGGGCATTTCCACAAGTTTAGACCCTCTCTTCAGCCTGTTGGCCCCCGAAAAAAGCCTGGAACAAAGTATTACCGAGGCCATTTACAGCGAAGACGAAATTGCCGATACCGCCAGCGCGCAGCTGGCCGATATTCGCCGCAAAATACGCCAAACGGGCATTAGAATTCGCGACCAGCTAGATAAGCTTATTAAGTCTGCAACCTATTCCAAATATTTGCAGGAACAGCTCATCACCCAGCGCGATGGGCGTTTTGTCGTTCCCGTAAAAGCCGAGCACCGCAGTGAAATTAAAGGCCTGGTGCACGATACCTCCTCCAGTGGTGCCACTCTTTTTATAGAGCCCATGGCAGTGGTAGAGGCCAACAACGAGATACGCCTGCTGCAAAATGAAGAGCAAAAGGAAATTGATAAAATACTTACCGCCCTTTCCGCCCGGGTGGGCGAAGTGGCCGATAGCCTGCAAGGTAGCTATGAGCTTGCGGTGGAAATCGACTTCCACTTTGCCAAAAGCCGCCTGGGCGATACCATGCGTGCCAGCCTGCCCGAACTAAGCGAGGACGGCGTTGTGGTGCTGAGAAAGGCACGCCACCCGCTTATAGACCGTAAGGCCATTGTGCCGGTAGATATTTCGCTGGGGCAGGGCTGGGATACGCTTATCATTACCGGCCCCAATACCGGCGGCAAAACTGTGGCCTTGAAAACCCTGGGCTTACTCTGCCTTATGGCCAGCTGTGGCCTTATGCTGCCTTGTGCCGACGGCAGCCGGGTTTCTGTGTTTTCTCATGTCCTGGCGGACATAGGGGATGAACAATCTATCGAGCAAAGCCTTTCCACCTTTTCGGCCCACATTCGCAACATTATTGGCATTTTACAGTTGGCCGACAGCCATAGCCTGGTGCTGCTGGATGAGCTTGGTGCCGGCACCGACCCTGTAGAAGGCGCGGCGCTGGCCGTTGCTATTATTGAAAAACTGCGCAGCTTGGGCAGCAAAACAGCCGCCACCACACACTACGCCGAAATGAAGGTTTACGCCCTTACCCAGCCGGGGGTGGAAAACGCTGCCTGCGAGTTTAATGTAGAAACGCTAAGCCCCACCTACCGCCTGCTCATTGGCACACCGGGGCGTTCTAACGCTTTTGCCATCGGCTCGCGCCTAGGGCTGGAAGATGAAGTCATCGAACGGGCCCGCGAGCTGCTTTCCACCGAAAGCACACGCTTTGAAGAAGTGGTAAGCAACCTGGAACAAGCCCGCCAGCAGCTGGAACAGGAGCGGGAACAGCTGCACAGCCTGCGCAAAGAGGCCGAGCAGCTGCGCCGCACTGCCGAGGCAGAAAAGCAGGCGTTGGCCGGCCGCCTGGAAAAAGAGCTTACCCAAGCCCGCGAAGAAGCCCGGGGCATTGTGGAGCGCACCCGTAGCCAGGCCGATTTATTAATTAACGAGCTGGAACAGCTAAGAAAGCAGAAGGATAAAGAAGATTTTTCAAAGCTGGCCGGCGCCGCCGCCGCAGGCTACCGGGGCAGCCTGGGCCGCCTGCATGAAACAGCCAACCCCGTTTCCACCCCCGGCAACGACGAAGAATATGTTTTGCCACGCCCTCTGCGCCCGGGCGATAGCGTGCTCATTGCCGATATTCAAACCGAGGGCATAGTGCTTTCGGGGCCGGATGCTGCCGGTAACTACACCGTGCAGGCCGGTATTATTAAAACCAAGGTGGGGGAAAAGGGCCTGCGCCTGCTGGATACTTCCCACAAGAAAACCACCGTAAACCGCCAAAGCGTAAAGAAAACCCTGGCCTCCCGCGCCCAGCGTGAAGCCCGGGTAGAGCTGGATATCCGCGGCTATGCCGCCGACGAAGGTATTATTGAGGTGGAACGCTTTATCGATTCGGCTATCCTTTCCGGCCTGAAGAACCTTACCATTATTCACGGCAAGGGTACAGGCGTGCTGCGGGCGGCTGTGCAGGCTCGCCTGCGTAAAATGAGCGCTGTGCGCACCTTCCGGCCGGGCGTGTATGGCGAAGGTGAGGCTGGCGTTACCGTAGTGGAACTGAAATAGCTACCCCGCAACATCATTTGGTTGCAGCAGCCTGCGAGGGTGTTTGTTACACCCGCCTGGACCAAAAGAATTCCCCTACCGGGTGGGTACCGCGAGTGCTACCAGCCTGCGTCTAGCTCACCCCACCTTTTAGTGCAAGCCCAACATGCCGCAGTGCGGTGTCTACAAACTGCCGCGCCTGCGGCTTATAGTATGGAGGAAACGCATGAATACACTCGAATGTATTGTCACCGACCTGGACGACAGCCTGCTTGGCCCCGATAAACGCATTAGCCCGCGCGACCTTGCCACCATCCGCGCACTTAAGGCCAAGGGTGTGCATTTCTTTATTGTAACCGGCCGCCACCCCGATTTTGTCAAGCAGTTTGCCCACGACACCGGGTACGACCTACCCATAGCCGCTTGCAACGGTGCGCAGGTTTACGACTACGCCAGCAAAACCAACCTCATGCACCTTCCCATCGCGCACAGCCTGGCTAAGGAAATTTTTAACTTCCTCAACGAAAAGAAGCGCCACTACATAATCTACACCCCCACCAGCCCCTACTTCACCCCCGAAAACCCGCGCATTTCCTTCTGGCAGCAGGTAAGTGGGCAGTTCGAGCTGGAAAACCGGTTTGATATTCGGTATATCGACGATCACTTTCATTTTGATGACCACATCATCATCAAGTTCCTGCTGCCTCATGCCGTGGAAGAGGAGCGCCAGGAGCTTGAACGCTTGTTTAACAACAATGGCGAGCTCAGCATGGTGTTTTCGGGCAAGGGCCTGCTGGATGTAAATGCAGCCGGTGCCACAAAGGGCAATGCGGTGCGCTACCTGGCAACCCAATACGGCTTTTCGTTGGAAAACACCCTTGCCCTGGGTGATAATTTTAACGATACTTCCATGCTGGAGGTGTGTGGTTACCCCGTGGTGCCGGCCAACGGCGAAGAGGACGTACGCAAAATTGCCCGCTTTGTTACCTCGCACCACAGCCAGGACCCTCTTACCACTGCGGTGCAGGCACTTTTCCCGGCGCTTTTTGCCGAGCTGGCCTAAGTTTTTTGATAATTAGGTCATTTTGTGGAAAAATTGAATAAATGCCAGACAGAAAGCGAGGCGGAAGCCTATGTGCTGCAACCCAAAACGATACTGGAAAGGGGAGATAGGCAAAAAGCAATATTTTATCCGACATCAAACTAGACATTCTGCATAAAAGCAGGCTGTACAACCATTTGGCATGTTGACATTGACAAACCAGATATGCTAAAGTAAATGTAAAGCTTACAAAAATATGCCTGCTTTACAAAT
>CAYYOY010000082.1:6465-7596 GCA_964473265.1 uncultured Oscillospiraceae bacterium | reverse complement strand
GTTCATCGTTTATTTCCAATTTTAATGCAAGAATTTGGCCGGCTGGGGGCACTTTTAAAATGTGCCGGGCAAAAAGTTAAAAAATGCCAGCTTTCCTGATATTTTGCAATACAAGGCTCATACTATTATCAGGGCAAGACCATTCATTTTTCGCCCAGCAACGCAAAATGTTTTATAAGGAGTACCATTGTATGAAAAAATTTGTAGCCCTGCTGCTGGCCGCCCTGCTGCTGGTAACCATGGTGGCTGGCTGTTCTACTACCGGCGGCAGTTCCTCCAGCCCCAGCACAAAACCCGCAACAACCCCTAAAGAGATCGTAGAAGCCATAAACGCCAAGTTTGCCGGGGAATACACCGGCATTACCACCGCGGTAGCCATGCCGGCCGAGCTGGATGACCAAGTGCTTACCGACCTTTTCCATGTAAACAAAGACGACGTGGAAGAATATTTTGGCGAATATTCCATGTCCATGACCAACTCGGACCAACTGGTTGCCATTAAGGCCAAGCCCGGTAAGGCCGAAAATGTAAAGAAAGCCCTGGAACAGCGCAAGCAAGACCTTATTAGCACCTATGAAACCTACCCGGTAAACGGCTCGCTGGACCGCTCGCAAGCGGCCGAGGTGTATGTAAAGGGCGATTATGTCTTCCTAATAGCCGTAGGCATTATGCCCGAAGACCCCGACGCCCCGCTGGATTTTGCGAAGGATGTAAATTTGGCAAAATCGGTAATAGACGAAAAGCTTTAATGCCCACTTGCTTGGTAAACCTGCACAAGACGCCACCCTGTATTTTGGCAGCGGTGGCGTCTTTCTTATATTGCGAAGCGCTTGGTTTGCCTGTATAATTACACTATGTGCATGTCTTATTTGTTTAAATAATCTGTGCAAATTGTTGAGCATCCCCGCAAGGCCGCCACCAATTGCACGCTGCGGCAGGCAAGCACAAAGTCCACCATTTTGAAAGGGGAAAGCTGAGTATGAAACAATATTTGGCAGGCAAAATACGAAACGTAGCGTTAGCAGGCCATGGCGGCGATGGCAAAACCTCACTGGCAGAGGCCATGCTCTACAAAGCAGGAGCAACCGACCGCCTTGGCAAAATCAGTGAGGGGAACACCGTTTGCGATTT
>CAYYOY010000082.1:0-6455 GCA_964473265.1 uncultured Oscillospiraceae bacterium | reverse complement strand
GACCCCGAAGAAACCAAGCGCCAGGTTTCGGTTTCTACCGCGGTAGCGCCCTTTAGCTGGGGCAGCGTAAAAATTAACCTGTTAGATACCCCCGGCCTCTTCGATTTTGCCGCCGGCCTTAGCGAGGGCGTGCGTGCCGCCGAAAGCGTGCTTATAGTGGTTTCGGCAAAATCGGGCGTAAGTGTGGGCACCGAAAAGGCCTATAAGCTTGCGCAAACCATGGGCAAGGCCAAATTGTTTTTTGTAAACAAGCTGGATGTAGAAAATGCCGATTTCTACAAAGTGCTTGAAGAGCTAAAAACCACCTTCGGCCCTTCGGTATGCCCGCTGGTGGTGCCCCATGTGGTAGACGGCAAGGTGCAGTGCTACATAAGCCTGGTAGAAAACCTTGCCTTTGCGTATGATGAAAAGGGAGAGCATAAAGAGGTGCCCATGCCCGACACCGGCCACCGGCTGGATGGGCTGCGGGTGGCCATTAGCGAAGCTGTGGCCGAAACCGACGAAGCTCTTTTTGAAAAATATTTTTCCGGCGAACAGTTCACCCGCGATGAAATTATTAAGGGTGTGCACGACGGCGTAAAATCGGGTGCTATTGCCCCGGTGCTCTGCGGCTCGGCTGCAACCATGGAAGGCATTGACATGCTGCTAGATAGCATTGTGGACCACCTGCCCTCGGCCTGGGAAAGCGGCGGCGAAACAGCCACCGACGCCCAAGGCAAGCCGGTGGAAGTGCCCTGCACCGACCAAGCCCCTCTGGCCGCCTATGTTTTCAAAACCGTTGCCGACCCCTTTGTGGGTAAGCTTAGCTTTGTAAAGGTGGTTTCGGGCAAGCTTTCTTCTGAAATTACGCCTGTAAATGCCCGCACCGGGCAGCCTGAACGCATGGGCAAGCTTATTTATGTGAAGGGCAAAAAGCAGGAAGAAACCTCTTTTATTGATGCCGGCGACATTGGCGCCATTACCAAGCTTTCCGATACCATTACCGGCGATACCCTGTGCGACCCCAAAAAGGTGCTCCATTTTGCCCCCGCCCAGTTCCCCGCGCCTTGCCTTTCCATGGCGGTACGCCCCAAGGGCAAGGGCGATGAAGCCAAGGTGGCACAGTGCCTTATCCGCCTGATGGAAGAAGACCCCACCATCCACTTTGAAAACAATGTGGAAACCCATCAGCAGCTGCTTTCGGGCCTGGGCGAGCAGCATTTGGATGTCATCTGCTCTAAGCTACGGGCCAAGTTTGGTGTGGAGGTAGAGCTGCACAAGCCCCGCGTGGCTTACCGTGAAACCATCCGCAAAACCGTGCAGGCCGAAGGCAAACACAAGAAGCAATCGGGCGGGCATGGGCAATACGGCCATGTGTGGATACGTTTTGAACCCCACGACGGCGGCGAGCTTATCTTTGCCGAAGAAGTGGTGGGTGGCAAGGTGCCCCGTAACTTCTTCCCGGCGGTGGAAAAGGGCTTGCAGGAATGCGTGCACCACGGCATGATTGCCGGCTACCCGGTGGTGGGCCTGAAGGCTGTACTATACGAAGGCTCGTATCACGATGTAGATTCCTCTGAAATGGCCTTTAAGACAGCCGCCCACCTGGCCTACAAGGCTGGCCTGCCCAAGGCCTCCCCCTGCTTGCTGGAGCCTATTGGCAGCCTGAAGGTGCAGGTGCCCGATAGCAACACCGGCGATATTATTGGCGAGCTCAACAAGCGCCGTGGCCGTGTAATGGGCATGAACCCCACCGAGGACAAAATGCAGGAAATTGAAGCCGAAGTGCCCATGAGCGAAATGCACGATTTCAGCACCCTGCTGCGCCAGGTTACCCAGGGCAGGGGCAGCTTTAGCCTAACCTTTGAACGCTACGAGCAGCTGCCGCAAATGCTGGAAGCCGCTGTAATTGAAGAGGCCAAGGCCATGCGCGAGGAAGCCGACGACTAATTTGGCCAACTAAACAAACAAATAACGCCCACCCTTCTAAATGTGGAGGGTGGGCGTCTTGCATTGGGTTTGGTTGCTATTCAAACTTCAGCCTTTGCCGCTAGGGGCGAATTCTGCATAAAAGGGCAGGCAAATGGCCGGTGGGCCATTTGCCTGCCCTTTTATGGGCGCCTGCGGCGCCGGCCCTGTGGGGAGGGAACGCTCCTACCGGGCGTTCCCTCCCCACAGGGCGCAGAATTCGCCCCCAGCGCCACCTAACCTCTTCAGTTGCTGCGTCTTTTATTTTTTTGCCCACTTTTCCACAGCAAAGGGTGTTCTGTCGTTCGAAAGCCAGGCGCGCAGCCCGGCGCGTGGCTCCGCTTCCTGAAAGCCGGTTATCTGTGCCCATTTGCAAAAGTTTATTACCTTTTCCGGGTCGTTGTGAAAGGCCTGGCACTCGGCACAGTTGCCGTGCCGTTGGCACTTCACCCTTGGGCATTGGCAGTTCGGGTTCAATTGCTTCAACTCCTTGGTGTATGGTTTGGGGTATATTGCCGCTAGAAATACAGCCCGGTGGTAAACTTGCCGCCATATTCCCCGCCCCGGCTGTAGAGCTGGTAAACTTTGCGGCACTGCTCGCGTGTTTCGCGTGTGAAGTAAAGGGTACCGAAGGAAAGGCCCTTCTGCCAGCCGCTGCGGTGGGCCAGGTAAAGCACATGCGGGTTGTATAGGGTGCTCAGCCCCCATGCGCAGTCTACAGGAATGCGGTTGCCCTTGCGGTCGGTTAAAAAGCGTTGTTTATTACAGCCGGAGCAGCCATCTTTGCCGCGCACCGGGCAGTTGCGGGTGAGCATTACCGGCAAGTGGCCGTAGGCCAAAATGCCGCAGGGCAGGCAGGCGCGCATATCGGCAATTTGCCGCAGTTTTAGTTCATAGCTTAGCGTTGCATCGGCCAAGCCCAGCTTGGCATATTCCTCTAGTGCAAGGCTGTTAAAAATATTTAGGCTGTAGCCACCGTGCAGTGTTAGCCCCAGTGCCTTTGCCTGCTCTAGCTGGGCCAGGTTGCCTATGCTTACACCCGCCAACCCGCCTTTTGCCAAACGCTGCAGCAGGGCAAAGGCCTTTTCGTGCTGCTGCTCAAACAGTACCGGGGGCAGCTCGGCCACCAACCGGCTGCCCAGCTTTTGAATGAGCCTGGGCTGACGCTCCAGCTCGCCCAGCGGCAGGCTGATCAGCCCGGCTTGCTCGGCTTCGGGGAAAAGTTGCTCCGCGTTTTGCAGCCGCAGCCGCAGCGCAAAGGGCCGGGCCGGGCAGGCCTTGGGCAGCCTTACGGGCAGTTTGGGCACACTTGCCTGCTGTTCCGGCGGTGCTGGTTGGTTTTTTATGGGCACAGGTGTAGCCGGGGCCGAAAGCCGCTGCCGCACCTGTGCGGTGGCGGCGAGGTCGGCCTGGGTTCTACGGCCCAGCATGTGGCTGCCAAGTGTAGCTTGAAAATAACTATCTGTAAACCCTTCTCTGGAAAATACCATGCGTAAATTTTCCATGTCGGGCTTTTCACCCTGCAGCGCACTGCGGCAGGCAGCCACCGCTGCGGCTACATAGTCGGGGCCTTTCATGCGGCCCTCTATCTTAAAAGACGCAACCCCCATGCCGGCAAGTGCCTGTAAGTGGGGCAGCAGCGATAAATCTTTCAGCGAAAGGGCGTATTCCCCCGCAGCGCCTCTGGCCGGCAGGCGGCAGGGCTGGGCGCAGTTGCCACGGTTGCCGCTGCGGCCCCCCAGCACAGCGCTAAAGGCACACTGGCCGGAAACCGACATGCAGTGTGCCCCATGTACAAACACCTCTACCTCTGGGCGGCCCAGCCGGCAGAGGGTTGCTATCTCTTGGCGGGCAAGCTCACGCGGGGCCACCACACGGCTAAAGCCCAGGGCCAGTGCCGCGCGAAAGCCCGGTGTATTGTGCAATGTCATTTGCGTAGAGGCATGTAGCGGCAGCCCCGGGGCAAACCGGCGAGCCAGCGCCACCACGGCAAGGTCCTGCACAATTGCAGCGTCCACCCCGGCCTGCGCGGCGGCTTGTAGCATGGCGGCCAGGCGGGGCAGCTCGCGGTCGAGCAGCAGCGTATTGAGTGTAAGATAAACCCTTACCCCCCGGGCATGGCAATAGGCCACCGCCTCGGGCAGGTTTTCGGTGGTAAAGTTTGTGGCGTTGGCGCGGGCGTTAAAGCCCTGCAAACCAAGGTATACGGCATCGGCCCCATTTTCCACCCCGGCGCGCAGTGCCTCGGGGCTGCCGGCCGGTGCCAAAATTTCAGGCCGGTTACGCATGGTGGCCCTTGGCTGCCGCCAGCTCGCGCTTTAGTCGGGCAATTTCCTGTTTGGCTTCGTCCAGGCTTGTCCGGGCTTTGGCGGCATCGGCAAGGTAATCGCTCAGCTGGCCGCGCATATGTTCGGCGTTGCTCTCGCTTTTTTGAAAGCCGTCCAGGGCGTTAAAACAAAGCAGCACCAGTGCGTCGTTGAGCGAAAGTGTGGGCCGCGCCGCCAAAAGCTGGTGGAGCTCATCGTTTAGCCTGCTTTCCAGGTTGCGAATATAAGCCTCCGGCTCGGTAGTGCTAAGAAAAAACGGCGTCCCCAGCACCTCTACCCGTATTCTGTTGGGAACCGGCATACCATTCCCTCCCGCGTGTTTTTCCTATAGTATAAACCATTTGCGCCCGGGGCGAAAGAGCCTTTGGGCAATTTGCAATAATTTTTTGTAAATTGTGTAGGTTTCAATTGTAATCGCCCACAAAATAGGTTAAGATATGGATAATTGCATTGTGGCGCTGCTGTGGCACACCACCGCTATGCTTATTTTTTTCACAGACAATGGAGGGTTACTTTGATGAGCAAATTCAGCAAACATTTTTTCGCCGAAAAAATAAAGCAAACCCTATGGCTGGAAATGAGCACCACGCCCGATAAAGCCTCGTTAGAGCAGCTCTACAAAGCGGTGGCGCAAACGCTGCGCGATATTATGGCCGAAGAGCGCAAGCACTTCCACGCCGATAACAACTCGAAAAGCCGCAAGCAGGTGTATTACCTAAGCATGGAATTCCTTATGGGCCGCAGCCTGCGCAATTGCGTTTTTAATATGGGGCTTGTAGAGCCTCTTTCGGAAGCACTGGCCGAAATGGACGCCAAGCTGGAAGACCTTTATACCTACGAGCCCGACCCCGGCCTTGGCAACGGTGGGCTTGGGCGTCTGGCAGCCTGCTACCTAGACGGCCTTACCACGCTGGAATACCCGGCTGTTGGCTATGGAATTTTATATGAATATGGTATGTTTCGCCAAGAGCTGGTGGACGGCTGGCAAAACGAACGCGCCGATAACTGGCTGCCGGGCGGCGACGTTTGGCTGGATAGCGCCCCGGAATATATTGTAGAAGTGCGCTTTGGTGGCGAAATTGAACAGTACTGGCAGGGCGACAACTGCTATGTTTCGCACAAGAATTTTTCTACCGTGCTGGCCGTTCCCTCAAACCTGTATATTTCGGGCTACGGCACCAAAGCGGTAAACCTGTTGCGGCTGTGGAGCGCCAAAAGCCCCAACATGGATATGGACCTCTTTAACAAGGGCGATTACCTCAACGCCTTTGGCCAAAGCTCGCTGGCCGAGGCCATTAGCAAGGTGCTCTACCCCAACGATAACCACAAAGAAGGCAAAATGCTACGCCTGCGCCAGCAGTATTTCCTATGCTGCGCCTCGGTTACCGATATGCTCCGCAGGCACATTGATAACTATGGCACGCTGGATAACTTTGCAGAAAAAAATGCCATTCAAATTAACGATACACACCCCGCCCTTGCCATTCCCGAACTTATGCGCACCCTGCTGGACGATTTCGGCTACAGCTGGGAACATGCCTGGCGCATTGTTACCGAAACCTTTGCCTACACCAACCACACGGTAATGAGCGAGGCGCTGGAATGCTGGCCCGAAGATATGGTGCGCAGCCTGCTACCCCGCATTTATAACATCATCTGCGAAATTAACCGCCGCTTCTGCGCCGAGCTAGAGGGCAAATATCACCTGCCCCAGCAGGATATTGCGCGTATGTCCGTTGTGCAAAACAATACCATTAAAATGGCTATTCTGGCGGTGGTGGGCAGCCACAGCGTAAACGGTGTTTCCGAGCTGCATTCCCAAATTATCCGGCACGACCTTTTCCGCGATTATTGTTTCCTAACCCCCGAAAAGTTTAAAAATGTTACCAACGGCATTGCCGCACGCCGCTGGCTTTGCCAGGGCAACCCCAACCTTACCTCCTTTTGCCGCGAGCTAATTGGCGACGGCTTCCTAAAAAACATGGAAGAGCTGGAAAAGCTGCGCAAGTTTGAGGGCGATACCCAGGTGCTGCAAGACTGGGGCGCGGTAAAGCGCCGCAATAAAGAAATATTTGCAAAATATCTGCTGAGTAAAACAGGCGAGGTGCTCAACCCCGATAGCATTTTCGACGTACAGGTAAAACGCCTGCACGAATATAAGCGCCAGCAGCTCAACGCGCT
>CAYYOY010000081.1:0-7645 GCA_964473265.1 uncultured Oscillospiraceae bacterium | reverse complement strand
CAACGCCTGCCACCCTACCACCTTTCTTTTACTAGCTTGGTATAGAAGTTGTTGGGTTTTAACCGTAAATGAGATTCGGAATGAATAGTACAACGTTGGGGATGAAGATTAGAATGAGCACGAGTACAATGACAGCCGCGTAAAAGGGCATGGTTTCTTTAAAATATTCTTCAATGGGGCAATCGAGAATATCGCACACGGTGTAGAGCGCGGTGCCTACGGGCGGGGTCATGCAGCCCATGGTAACAATGGTCATCATAAGAATGCCAAAGTGTACAGGGTCTACGCCCATTTTAGTAATAACTGGCAGAATAATGGGTGTAAGCAGCAGGATATTTACGTTGCTATCAATAAACATGCCGGTAACCACCAGAAACAGTACGATCATAACCAGCATAATCTGCGGGTTGTCGGTAACACCGAAGAGAATACCGCTTAGGTGCTTGGGTACGTCTTCTACCGTAAGGGCGTAGCTGAAAATGCCCGAAAGGGCAATAATGAGGATAATGCCGCCGTTATCAATAAAAGAATCTTTCAACGCTTGAACAAAGTTCTTCCAATCCAGCTCTTTGTAGACAAACTTGCCCACGGCCATGGCATAAAACACCGCGAAAGCACCGGCCTCGGTGGGGGTAAATAGACCAAAGCGAATACCCACAATAAGAATGATGGGGAAGATAAGCGCCCAAACGGAATCCTTAAGGTCTACCAAAATTTCTTTCATGGTTGGCAGCTTGGCGTCGGGCGCGGGAATATCAAAGCCGCGCTTTTTAGATGTAATGGTAACCGTGAACATAAGTATGGCCATCATGAGTATTCCGGGAATAATGCCGGCCAAAAACAGCCGCACAATGGAAACACCGCCCACAAAGCCATAGAGAATAAGGCCCAGGGAAGGGGGAATGGTGGCGGTAATAAGCGAGGTAAGGCAGATAACCCCTGCAGCATAGCCCTTAGGGTAGCCACGCTTAATCATATCCGGGCCGAGAATACGGGCTTCCATAGAAGCGTCGGCCACCGCCGAACCCGAAACACCGCCCATTAGGGTGGAAAGCACTACCGAAACCTGTGCCAGACCGCCCACCATCTTGCGGGTGAGCAGTGACGAAAGCCGCAGCAGCCGCTGGGTAATGCCGGTGCGGTTCATAAGGTTGCCGGCGAAAATAAAGAACGGCACCGCCAAAAAGGCGATAGACTGGGTTTGCGAAATGCCGCGCTGCACCGCTACCTCAAAGGGGTATAGCGGGTTGCCGGCAAACCAGGCTGTGCCGGCTATGCCGATAACAAAGGCAATAGGCACGTCCAGAATAAGCAAAATAATAAACGTTAAAATAAGCAGCGTCATACCATACCGCCTCCTTTATATCATTTGTCTTTCGTTTTGTGGCAGGTCTGCATCGGGATGGTCGCCTTTAACTTCATAGTTGTCGTTGCCAAAGTTGCGTATCAGTTTGGCAACCTTGGTAAGCGAGGTAATGATAAGCAGCACACCGCACACAGGCAGGCTGAAGGTAACCCACGAGTAGGAAAGAAAATATAGGCTCTGGAAGTTGCGTTCCATATTTTCAATGCCCAGCTTAAAGCCGTAAACAATGAGCACCGAAAGAATAGCAATGATGATGAAATATACCAGCATCTGCATGGCTTTCTGGACTTTTTTGGGCAGGCGGCGGGTAACAATATCTACCCCCACAAGACGGGAATAGCGCATGGCAATGTCGGCCCCCATAAAGGCAACCCAAGCAAAAAGCAGCTGGCACACATCGTCTGCCCAGGTAAGCGGCAGTTTAAGCTGACGAAATATAGCACTGGCAAAGGTTAGGCACACAATGGTAAAAAAGCCGGCACCGCACACCACTTCTTCAAACTTGCAAAACTTTTTATATAAATTTTTCACATTTTCACCTACATTTCATACTAACGCTTGTTAGTAAACTAAGGTTTACGAGGATACGGGTAACAATAAAATGTCTTTAGAAAACAAGCAAATAGCATCTCTCAATCGTATGTTCGGCATTGAAGACATGCTATTTGCTTGTTTAGGGGCGGGCCCCGCCGGCAGTTTTCCACCGGCAGGTCAGTGCCCCGGCTGTATAATTTCGTGTGTTTTTGCAACGCCTGGCGGCGCGTTGCGGCCAAAAGCCGCACAAAGTTGTTTTTTGGTTGCCTGGGTTGAATATGTACCGCAGGTTAGATGCCCAGTTGCTTGTAAAGCTCGGTGCGCAGGGCTTCAAAATCGGCACCTTGGCTAATTTCCTTGTCGGCATACAGGTGCTTGGTAGCATCTACAAAGGACTGAATGTCGGGGGTTGTTACGGTTACGCCATACTTCTCTTGCATTTCGTCCAGGTACTTCTTCTCGTATTCCACAACAATAGCCTGGTTATCCTTGTAGGTTTGCACAGCGTTGGTCTTCAGCTCGGCCTGCTGGGCTTCGGAAAGGGTGTTGAACCACTTGGTGCCGCAAACAATAGAGCCAGTGAGCAGGAAGTGCTTGGAAAGGCTGATGTTCTTGGCTACTTCGTAGAACTTGCCGGAATAAATGGTGGGAATCTGCCATTCGCCGCCGTCAATGGTCTTGTTGGCAATGGCCTGTGCAGCCTCGTTCTGTGCCATAGGGGTTGCAATGCCGCCCATAGCGTTTACCGAACCCTGTGCAATGGGGTTGCCCATGGTGCGGATCTTCAGGCCGTTCAGGTCGGCAGGGGTTTTAATTTCTTTATTGGTTACCCAGTTTCTGAAGCCGGTAAGGCAGTTGTTGGTAAGCAGCACAATGCCCTTAGCCTCAAACTCTTTTTCCCAGCCCTTGTACAGCTCGGTTTCCATCAGGTTATCCAGCTGCGAGTATTCCGTGAGCAGGTAGGGCATCATGAGAATGCCAAACTCAGGAACAAAGGCGGCAACACGCGAAGGGTCGGAAGCGGCAACAACAGGTGCACCCTGGCGAGCCTGCTCGGTAACCTCGTCGGTAGAGCCCATTTCGCTGGAAACCTTAGCGTCAACATCCCAGCCACCCAGCGCGTTCAAGCGGTTGGCCAGTTCTTCGTGTGCCATAGACTGGGTATCCCCAGGGCCGTTGGTGCCACAGATGGTGAGCTTGGTTTTTACCGCGGGGGTATCGGCGCTGGCGGGGCTGTTTTCGCCACCGGGAGCAGGAGCGGGAGCGGGGGTAGAAGCGCCACAGCCTGCCACCAGAGCGATGAGCAGAACACAGGCAACAAGAGCCGAAAGCGTACGTTTCATAGATTTCATAGTATTCCTCCTAACTTTTTGCTTACCGGACGGTATTCGTCAAGTGATATTATACTACCATACTACGATACCAACCGCAAGGTAATATCTGCCAACCATTAGAAATTTCGTTACTATCAAAAAAATAAGCTGGTCAAACTTATGCAAGTTGACCAGCCCATACTACCTATTATGCTTCTTGATTATCCGAAAGCATATTTGTGAGCAGGTTGCCCGATTGCCCCAGCTTGCCCAAACCAAAGTTAACGCTGCTGCCGCCGGCTGTTTCAAAGTAATCGGGGTACTTTTCGCTAATTTCGTCCTTTTCGGTAATAAGCCTGCGCAGGTGGCCCATCATGCAGGCTTTGGCCGCCTGCTCATCCCCCGAGGCAATGGCCTGGGTAATGGCAAGGTGCTGCTCGTAGTTAAAGTTCACCACATCCTCTACGTACATAGAGAGAAAACGCAGACGGCGGTAGTTGTTAAGCATGTTAAGAATGATGCTGTAGCAAAAGGTTTTTTGCGTTTCTTCAAAGATAATGCCGTGGAACATATCGTCCAGTTCCATAAAGCGGGGCAGGTCGTGGGTGGCAATGGCATTCTTTTGTTTTTCCAGGTTGCGGTTGAGCCGCAGCACACACTCTTCGGTATTTTCCCTCATTAGCACGCCAATTACGGCCGATTCCAGCGATTCTCGCAGAAAGCGTTCCTCGCTGGCCTGTGTAAGGTTAATTTTAGAAACATAGGTTCCCTTTTGGGGGTAGATGTTAATAAGCCCCTCGCGCGAAAGCTTAATAAAAGCTTCGCGCACTGGTGTGCGAGAAACCTGCAGCTCTTCTGCAATTTCCTTTTCGCTCATAAAGGTTCCGGGGTCCAGTTTAAGGGTAAGGATGCTTTTGCGCAGCAGCTGGTAAATGGTTTCCCCCACCGATTGGCTCTTGCCAATGGTATTTTTGTCCGGCATGGCTGTCTACTCCTTTAAAAGGTATTCAAAATATTGAGGGCGGCCTGCACACTAGAGGCGGTTGCAGTAAAGCAGATGCTGCCATTTACACCCACCGGGCAAAGGCTGTTTTGGGGCGGGTAAAGCTCCACTACATCCACCCTGCCGTTTTTCGCCGTAACCGTAAGGGTTACAGTCGGCGTGTCGGCAGTGGGCGGCTGCGAAAGTTCTCCGGCCATGGGCAGGCTGCAAAGCCCCTCTAGCAGGGGGGTAAGCTGTTCGTAATGGTAGGTTTTTATGCCGTCGGTGGCCTGCAGTGCGGTTTGTTCGCCTGTAAAATCTAACCGCAGGCTACGGTCTTGCCAGCGTATGGCAAGGGTGGCAATGTCGTTGGGGTTGAAGGTATATATCTTGCCCTCAAAAAGCGAGAGATACTCCATGCGCAAAAATTCTGCCTCATTGACGGGTACACGATAAACAAGCTCGCTGCCCTGCGCCATCACCAGCCAGCCTGTGGCCTCCTTGCGGAAAAGGCAGGTATAGCTTTGGCCGTCTGCCACCAGCGTAATGGTGCAGTCGGGCGGGGCATCGCCAAAGGTTTGCAGGCCATCTGCCGAAAGCACTTCCTGCGGGTAAAGGCTTGTAAGGGGTGCAAGCAGCCGCACAAGTACCGGTACGGCGCTAATAATGCCCTGTACCGGATGGGTGAGGGTAAAGTGCAGTTCGCCCTGGTTTACAAGGGTATACGATTGCCCCTTGCCCTCGGCAAAGGCAACACTTACTTGCTGCACACGGTCCAGCTCTTCCAGAGGGATAGACGGGAAAAGGTTACGGGGGGCAAAATCGCGCGGGGTGCGTAGCAAAACACTTGCTGTGGCGCTATCGATAAGATACACCTGCCCGGTTGCTTGGTTAAAAAGGTAATAGCTACCGTCCAGCGGGTTTTGTGCCCCCAACAGCAACAGCCGGGTGGTTTGGTCGGCTAAAATGTAGGAGATAGTGGCGGTGGGGGTATCAAAGCCGTAGGGGAGGATATCGCGCACTTCCCCCAAGCTCTTGTGCGCCGTCAGGTGTGCCAGCGCATAAAAGGTGGCCCGCAGCTCGGTTTGCGAGGTGGGCAGGCCGCTATTCGGCTCAAGCAAAACCCTATCGCCCTGCACAATTAAGCCATAGGCTGCATCTTGGTTCATAATAGCCACAGCGGCAACGTCGGCGGCTGAAAGCTGCAGAACATCGTAGCTTTGGGGCGGGGCAGGGGGGGCAGCCTGTTGTACGGGGGCCAACAGCAACGCAATGGCTGCCAGCAGCAAAAGTTGTAGCACCAGCGCAATTTGAATATGCTTACTCTGTCGGCTCATAGCTTCCTCCGCTTCCAGGCAGCTACCAGCCCGTAGGCCAGCACGGCAGCCGGCAGAATGAGCACCAGCAACACACCCCACAACAGCGCCTGGTAGAAAAAGATATTTATGGGTGGCGGTGCAATGCGCTTGGGAGGTATATTTACGCTTGCCTCCCCCGGGTTGCACCAGTTAAGGGCTTGCACGAGGAAATCGGCATTTGCATAGCTGGGCATGGCCAGCACGTCGTCGCTATACATGCTGCGGCTGCCGGCTACAAGCAGCCGAGCACTGCCCTCATTCACTTGCTGCTCGGCCGTTGCAGCCAGCACAAAGGGGCCGGCGGCGTCCTCGGGCTGGCGGGCGGCGGTTTGGTAGTTTACCGTGCTTTTGGCGTAGGCCTCGCCCGAGCTAAAAAGAAGCATACGGGTATCTATCGCACCTTGCGCATCTTGGGGCAATGTGAACGAAAGGGTCTGTGGCAGCACAAGGTAATAGCGGTTATCGGCAAAAAAGCTGTTGATAGAATGCGGGGCGTAGCCCGGCACCACGTTGACGGGGTTTTCTGCTACATACAGCCGTTGTTCAAACACCACATGGTTTTGCGGGTGAATGTTCCACCGCGCTAAAAGGGTATAGAGGTTGGCAGGGGGCTCTGCAGCCGGCTCTAAAAAGAGCATAAGGCTACCACCCTGGGCAAGATACTGTTCCAGCCGGGCAATTTCTTGCTCGCTGAAATCGCGCGTGGGGGATGGAATGAGCAGCAGGTCGGCCTGGCCGGCCTCTTCCACCGCCAAAGAAAGACGCTGCACTTCGTAACCCGCCCGGCGCAGAAGCTCCAGCAGGCTTTCGCTGGGGCGCTCGTTGTGCCCTTCGGTAAGCTTTACCACCGGTGTATAGTCGCTGTTTACATACAGCAGTGCCGCAGTAAGCTGCCCCTCGGCCTGCAGGCCGGCTATGGTTTCACCGGCGCTGTCCAGCAGCAAGAGGTCGGTAACTGCCAGCTGGCGGATGCGCCGGCTGCCTTCTATTACGATATCTCCCGGGGCAATGGTGTAGCCTTTTTGTTTCAGGGCATCCAGCGCCAGCGGGTTTTGGTAAGGGTCGAGATACTGCAGGGTTATGTAGGGCGAAAGCTGGGCGTAGCGCCGCAGCACCTCTTGCAGCAGGCTTGGGTAGTCGGCCTCGGCCGAAAAAACGGTAAGCGTTACAGGCGTTTCCAACACGCCGGTAAGGCGGTGGGTTTCTTCGCTGAAGCTATAGAGGGCATTATCGGTAAAATCCAGCCGTAGGCCAAAGCGGTCCACAGCCAGCCGCGCCGCCAGTGTGGCTGAAAGACAAATGCCGGCCACCAGCAAGAGCAGCAGCTGCGCCCCCCGCTTACGGGAAAGCTTTTGTAAAAACTTCATAGTTATCTCCTACCCTACACCAGGCGTCTATATTCCAGAGCAAAGCCGGCCACCCACAGCGCCAGCAGCGTTACACTTAGCAGTTGCACCACGCCGGCAGGGTCGAGCACGCCGTAGGCAAAGGGCGTAAAGGCCGACGAGAGCGAAACAAAGGCCAGCAGCCGCCCCACCGGCGAAGCCTGCGCAAAGGGCAGCAGCGAATTGGCCGACCACAGTGCCAGCAAAATACAGTAGGTAACCACCGCAGCGGCTATCTGGTTCTCGGCCACTGCCGAAACGCAAAGGCCTATGGCAATAAAGGCGGCAGCCAGCAGCAGCATACCCAAAAAGTTGCCCAGCGTGGGCATAAGCTCAAAGCTGCCATAGCCCGCAAGAATGGCGGGGTAGGCCAGCATGGCTGCCAAAGCCATGCCAAACACTGTAAGGGCGGCAAAAAACTTGCCCAAAACAATATCCTTTACAGAAAGGGGCAGGGTGCATAGCAGTTCCAACGTGTGTAGCTTGCGCTCTTCTGAGAACAGGCGCATAGTGAGAATGGGCAGCAGAAAAATAAGCACCACCACAAAAGCCCCGAAAAAGGTTTTAATGTCACCGTCCTGCGAAAGCAAGTTTAATGTCGTAAAATAAAAACCACTGATAGCCAAAAAGACAGCCAGAAAGCTGTAGCCTATCATAGACTTAAAATATTGCCGTAGTTCCTTTAAATACATACTTTTCATAGGCTG
>CAYYOY010000080.1:0-7733 GCA_964473265.1 uncultured Oscillospiraceae bacterium | reverse complement strand
CTGTTGGGTAAGACGCTGGGCAAGCTCTTCGGCCCCCAGGCTGTGCTGGCGCAACTCGGCCAGGCGTATGGCAAGGTTATCGTGCTCCTTCAAGGCCTGGCGGTGGCGTTCCTGCTCTTCAGCCAGATTGAGTGTTAGGCGCTTGTGTTCCGATTGCGCGAGGATAGCATCCTCCCCCGCGGTTTTTAGCTCGCCTACAATGCCGTCTAAACCGGCCTGCAGGGTGGCGATTTCTTTATCTTCCGCCGCCAGTGCTTCTTCCAGCTTGCGCAGCGCGGCGGTTTGCTCCTGCGCCTGGGCGGTAAGCTGCTCAATTTCGTTCTTGCGGGAAAGGATACCGGCACTCTTGGCTACATACCCGCCTGTGAGCGAACCGCCCGGGTTTACCACCTGGCCGTCCAGCGTTACCACCTTGTAACGGTAATTTTCGCTGGCGGCAATATCGGTGGCGCTGTCGAGGTCTTCGGCCACCAGCACCCGGCCCAGCAGCCAGCTTACTACGCCGGCGAGCCTGGGCTCGGCTGTAACCAGGCCGGAAGCCACCCCCACAAACCCCCGTTCCCCCGCCTGAGATTGCGGCGAAAGGCTGTTGCCACGAATGTTTTCCAGCGGCAGGAAGGTGGCGCGGCCAGCCTTGGCATCCCGCAGCATGGCTATCCCGCGCTTTGCGGTTTGCTCTTTTTCTACCACAATATTTTGCATGGCTGCGCCTAATGCAATTTCTATGGCGGTGGCATACTTGGGTTCTACCGTGATGAGCGACGAAACAGGCCCCAGCACGCCGGAAAGTGCACCCAGGCCCGCCTGCTTCATAATAAAGCGCACACTCTGGCCAAAGCCTTCCATGTTCTTTTCCATATCGGCCAGCAGCTGTGCACGCGAAAGCAGCTCACCCGCGCGTTTTTCCTGCTGTTTGCAGCTTTGTTCCAGCTCTTGCCGGCGCTGCCTGCGGCTTTGCAGCTTAAGCTCGTAGCCTTTTTTTGAATTTTCCAGCCCGGCCATTTGCTCGCGCAATTCTTCTATAAAAGCAGCCTGCTCCTGCGCCTGCTGTTTAAGGTCGCTAAGCGCCTGGCTGCGCTGCTCAGAGGAACCCTGCAGCCCCTCCAAGCGCTGCACGGTGTCTTCCACCAGCGCAGTAGCCGAAACACTGCTCAGCTGTGCTTGCGAAATGCTGCTGCGCAGCTCGCCCCGTTCGGCCTTATATTCTTCGGTTTGGGTTATGTAGTTGGCCTGTTGGCCGCGCAACTCTTGCAGCGCGGCTTGTAGTGCGGCAACCCGGCTACAGGTATCTTCCAGCTGTGCTTCGCGCTGGGCTACCAGCGCCTGGGCTTCGTCCAAGCTTTGCTGCAATGCACCACCGGCGCTTCCACCAAGCTCCAGTTCCTCCTGCAGGCGTTCTATAGCACGCCGGCTATGTAAAATATCGTTTTGTTTAACGGCTACCTCGGCCTGGGCCTGGGCTGCCTGGGTTTCCTGCTGGCGAATTAGGCTGCGGCAGCTATCGGCCTCTATGGCAAGCTGCTGCATGGCCTCGAACACCTGCGAAAGCTGCTGTTCCATTTCGTCCAGCTGCTGCTGGATACCATCGCGGTCGCCCCGGCAGAGCAAAATTTTATCTTCCTGCCCCTGCAGCTGGCCGGCCAGTGCATCCAGCCGTTCCACCCAGAGCGAAACCTCCAGGCTACGTTTTTCGTTGGAAAAACGAACGAATTCTTCGGCCTTTTTGGCCTGCTGGCGCAGAGGTTCTACCCGGCTTTCCAGCTCGCCCAGAATATCGCGCAGGCGCACCAGGTTTTCTTCCGATTGCGCCAGGCGCTTTTCGGCTTCCACCTTGCGCATGCGATATTTGGCAATGCCGGCGGCTTCTTCAAAAATTTCTCGCCGTTGGTTGCTTTTGGCGGCAACAATTTCGGCAATTCTGCCCTGGCCTATAATAGAATAGCCATCGCGCCCCAGGCCGGTATCCAGCAACAGTTCGGTAATATCGCGCAAGCGCACCTGTGTGTGGTTGAGCAGATATTCGCTTTCGCCCGAGCGGTAGAGCTTGCGGGTAATAATAACTTCATCCTGGTTCATATCCAGGCTGCGGTCGCTGTTTTCTAAAATAAGAGAAACCCAGGCAAAGCCCTGGGCCTTGCGCTGTTGGGTGCCGCCGAAAATAACATCTTCCATTTTGGCGCCACGTAGGGTTTTGCTGGATTGCTCGCCAAAAACCCAACGCACGGCATCGCTAATGTTGCTCTTGCCGCTGCCGTTGGGTCCTACAATTGCGGTTATGCCGTCTTCAAAAGCAAGACGTGTTTTATCGGGGAAGGATTTAAAGCCCTGCAGTTCAATTGCTTTTAGCCGCATGGAATGCTCCTTGTTGCAAATTTGCCCGGCAACCTTGTTCTGCTGCCTCTACTGCAAAATTCAGCCCCGTAAGGCTACTATCCTGCACAAGCCTTGGGGAAAAGCCCGCTTGCTCCAGTGCGGCCAGCCAGCGCCGGCCATGCCCTGCTAGGCGGGAAAGTGCGGTGGGCGGCAGGTGAATATCCACCGCACCGCCGGGTATGCCCTGGGCGGCAAGCGCCGCCAGAATATCTTCGTATAGCAACCGGCCTTCGGCCAGCTCGCGCAGCGCAGGGTGAAAACAGCCGGCCAGCATGTCGGCTTGTCCACCCGCCGAATGCAACCCAAGGCGGATTACCCGCACGCCCGCCGCTTCAAATATGCGAAGCGTGGCAGCACAAAGGGCTATACCTTCTTCTAGGCCCGGCGGGGTGTACTGCCCCTGCCGCCAGAGCTCTTCCAATTCTGTGCCGGGCAGCACCACTGTGGGGTAGACGCGTGCCGTATCGGGCCGCAGGGCTGCCAGGCGCTTAGCGGTGCGCAGAGCGGCCTGTGGTGGTTCACCCGGCAGGCCTATCATCATCTGCACGCCCAGCGAAAAGCCCGTCGCACGAATGAGTGCGGCAGCCCGCAAGGTATCGCGCCTGGTGTGGCCCCGCCCGTTTTGTGCCAGCACCCGGTTGTTCATGCTCTGCGCCCCAAGCTCAATGGCACACACGCCATAGTGTTGCAGGGTTTGCAGCACATTGGGGTCAATTGCGTCGGGCCTGGTAGAAATGCGTATGCCGTCCGCCAAGCCCTGCTGCAAAAAAGGCTGGGCGGCCTGTAGCAGCCCCACCATTTGCCCACGGGGTATGGCAGTAAAACTGCCGCCGAAAAAGGCTATTTCCACCCTGTCAAAACGCTTGCGGGCGCTTGGCAGGGCGGTTTTGCAAAGCTCGTATACCTCGTTAGGGGTGGCGGGGCGGCTGCTGCCCGAAATGCTGCGCTGGTTGCAAAAGCTGCACTGGTGCCGGCAGCCGGCATGTGGAACAAAAATGGCAATATTGGCCTGTTTCATGCCTGGCCCATAAGCTCCAGCGCCTGCTTGGCAGCCATTTGCTCGGCGCTCTTTTTGCTGCGGCCCGAGCCCCGGCCAATCACATTGCTGTTAAGCCGCACTTCCACCTGAAAGCGCTTGTCGTGGTCCGGCCCTGTTTGGCCAACCAGCACATAGCTTACCTTCTCTTCAGGGTTCTTCTGGATAATTTCCTGTAAAGCGGTTTTAAAATCTTTAAAGCTGTCTTCATCCTCGGCCACCAGCATATCGGTTACAAAGGCCAGAATAAAGTGGCTAACCTGTTCCAGCGAGCTATCGAGATAAATAGCGGCGATGAGCGCCTCAAAGGCATCGGCCAAAATGGAAGGCCGCTGGCGGCCACCCATCATTTCTTCTCCCTTGCCAAGCAACAGGAATTCGCCCAGGCGCAGCTTTTGGGCAAAGTGGTAGAGCGACTTTTCGCAAACTATGCTGGCGCGCAGCTTGGTAAGATCTCCTTCTGTCATATGGTAGCGCTTATAAAGATAATCGGACACCACAATAGAAAGCACGGCATCGCCCAGGAACTCCTGCCGTTCGTTGCAGGAGCCCTGGCCCTTGGCCTCGTTTGCATAGGAGGAGTGGGTAAGCGCCGTTTCCAAGTAGGCCTTGTTTTTAAAGGTGTAGCCGATAAGCTCTTCCAGCTGTACTGTCTGTTCTTTTTGCAAAGTGTTTAAACCTCCACGGGTTCCGTGCTTTTCAGTTCTGCCATGGCTGCCTGCGTTTGGGCAACAACGTCCTTTTTCACCATCAAAACAGCCTGGCGAATGGCGTTTTTAATGGCTTTAGCATTGCTGCTGCCGTGGGCTTTAATTACCGGATGCTGCAGGCCAAGAATGGGGGCTCCGCCATATTCGGTGTAGTCCATCTTGCGCTTGTAGTTTTCCAAGCCGCCTTTGATCATAGAAGCACCCAGCATGGCAACGGGGTTGCTACGGAAAATTTTCTTCATCTCGCCCGAGAAAAACTTGGCCATACCCTCGGTAAGTTTTAGAATGACGTTGCCGGTAAAGCCGTCGCAAACAGCAACGTCGCAGCCACCCAGCGGCAGTTCGCGTGCTTCCACATTGCCCACAAAGTGAACAGGCGCATGCGTAAGCTGCTCATAGGCCTTTACCTGCAGCTCGGTTCCCTTAGTTTCTTCGGCACCAATGTTTACCAGCCCTACGCGCGGCTTAGCCAGCCCAAAAAAGCGGCTCATGTAGCCCGAGCCCATCAGAGCAAACTGCGTAAGCATTTCCGGCCGGCATTCTTGGTTGGCACCGCCGTCTATCAGCAGGTATGTACCTGTGGCGTTGGGAATAACAGTGGCAATAGCAGCGCGCTTTACGCCCTTCATGCGCTTTACAATAAAAGTGCCGCCCACAATGGCTGCACCGGTGCTGCCGGCTGTTACAAAGGCTTCGCCGTGGCCGTCGGCCAGGGCCTTTAAGCCACGCGCCATGGTACTTTCGCTGTAGTATTCCAGAATAGTGGTTGGGTCGGCTTCCACCGGCATAACAAGCTCGGTGTGGCGAATGGCCATACCCGTAAGCGAGATACCATATTTATGCGCAACCTGCTTGATTTTATCCTCATCCCCAAATAATAGGATGTTGATACCCAGTTCCTTAATGGCCATTTCACAGCCACGCAGAACCTCCAGAGGCGCATGATCCCCACCAAAAGCGTCTACTAAAATTAACACACGAAGCCCTCCCTTTGCAATGTTGTATCTAAATATTCCAGCGCTCGGTGCGCCAAGGCGGCATAGCGTTGTTCTTTGCCGCGTATTTCCTGCGGCAGGGGTGGCAGCAGGCCCATATTGCTGCCCATGGGCTGAAAGTTGGTTACCGAAGCATCGGTAGCATAGGCGCACAGTGCGCCTAGCATGGTGGTGGGCGGCAGCACAAGCGGCGGCAGACCACGCATGTGGCGGGCCAGGTTGTGCCCCACCAAAATGCCGGTGGCGGCAGATTCTATATATCCCTCTACGCCGGTAATTTGCCCTGCAAAATAAAGCCCTTGCCTGCCCCGCAGGCTAAAATCGGGGCAAAGCAGCTGGGGTGAATTAATGAAGGTATTGCGGTGCATAACCCCATAACGCACAAAACTGGCATTTTCCAACCCGGGTATCATAGAAAACACCCGCTGCTGTTCCCCAAACTTTAGGTTGGTCTGAAAGCCCACCAGGTTGTACAGGCTACCGGCGTTGTTTTCTTTGCGCAGCTGTAGGTTGGCCCAGGGGCGCTTGCCGGTTACGGGGTGACGCAAACCAACCGGGCGTAGCGGGCCAAAGCGTAGGGTATCGGGCCCGCGTTTGGCCATTACCTCTATAGGCATACAACCTTCGTACACCCGAAGCGCGGCTTGGTCAAAGCCATGCAGTGGCGCCGTTTCGGCCGTTACCAGCGCTTGATAAAAGGCCTCGTATTCCTCCTTGGTGAAGGGACAGTTGATGTAATCGGCCCCGCCGCGGTCGTACCGGGCGGCGAAGAACACTTTCTCCATATCCAAACTGGCCTGCTCTACAATGGGGGCTGCAGCGTCGAAAAAGCTTAGGTACTGCCCGCCAATTAGCTGGGCAATAGCCTGGGAAAAGGCTTCGGAGGTAAGCGGCCCTGTTGCTATTATACCATACCCCTGGGGGATTATGGTAGCCTCATCCTGCACAATTTTTATTAGCGGGTGTGCAGATATTTTCTGCGTGATATACTCTGAAAAGGCTTCGCGGTCTACAGCCAGGGCACCGCCGGCCGGCACCTGGGCGGCGTCGGCGGCTTCCAGCACCAGCGAACCCAGGCGGTGCATTTCAGCTTTGAGCAGCCCGGCGGCCGATTCCAACCGCATTGCCTTGAGCGAATTGGAACACACCAACTCGGCAAAGCCCGGGTAGCTGTGGGCGGGTGAAAGTTTACGGGGCTTCATTTCCCATAGCGTTACGGGTATACCCTGCCGTACCAGCGCCCAAGCCGCTTCGCAGCCTGCTAGGCCGGCGCCTATTACAACCGCGCCCGTCATGCAGGGTTTTCCTCGGCTTTTAATTTTTTGGTATTTTTACATTTTGGGTAGCCGTCACAGGCCAAAAAGTCGCCAAAACGGCCCTTCTTTTGCACCATGGTGCCGCCGCACTTTTCGCACTTTTCACCGGCAACCCCTTCGGGCTTGGTGCTGCCACGCTTCGTGGTAGTTTTTGCCCCGGTAGAAGCTTTGGTTGCCTTGCCCTTGGCCGGGGCCTTTTCGCCCGCCGGTGTTTCGGGGGTTTGGCCAAAGCCGCAATCGGGCTTAAGGCAGTGGGTTTTCTTCCAGCGGCCATTGGTGCGGAAGAGGGTGGAAGAACACTTGGGGCACTTTTCGGCAATGGGGGTATCCCATGTGGCAAAGGTACAGGTGGGGTAATTTTCGCAACCAAAAAAGCTTTTGCCTGTGCGCGATTTTCTGCCCACTATTTTACCGCCGCACAGTGGGCAAACGCCTTCGGTTTCCTGCACCAGGTTTTTGGTATTTTTACATTCCGGGTAGCCGGTGCAGGCCAAAAACTTGCCGAAGCGTCCCAGCTTTATTACCATGGGTGCACCGCAAAGCTCGCATTTAATATCGGTTTCTTCATCGGGAATTTTTACCCGTACGCCCGAAAGATTTTCTTCGGCGGTTTGTAAGGTGGCTGAAAAATCTTCGTAGAAGCCCCGCAGCGTTTCCACCCAGTCGGTATTGCCCTCTTCCACCCCGTCCAGTTGGTTTTCCATCTTGGCGGTGAAGGCCACATCCACTATGTTTTGGAATTGTTCCTCCATTAGGTGGGTGGTTACCTCGCCCAGCACGGTGGGGCGCAGCACCTTGGCTTCACGCTCCACATATCCGCGCTGAATAACCGTTGTAATGGTGGGTGCGTAGGTGCTGGGGCGGCCTATGCCGTTTTCTTCCAACGCTTTGATGAGCGTGGCCTCGGAATAGCGCGGCGGCGGTTGGGTAAAGTGCTGGTTGGGTTGAATTTCCAGTGCCGTAAGGGGCATGCCCTCTTCCAGTGGCGGCAGGGCAGATTGGCTTTCCTCCGCCTCGTCTTTGCCTTCTTCGTATAACACTGTAAAACCCTCGCGCTGCACCGAAAAACCCGAGGCGCGGAAGGTGTATTCCCCCGAAGCGATATCGGCGGTTACGGTATCGTAAATGGCATCGCACATCTGGCTGGCGATAAAGCGTTTCCAAATAAGGCTATAGAGCTTAAATTGGTCGGCTGTTAGGCTACTTTTCACCTGTTCCGGCGCCAGCGAAGGCATGGAGGGGAGAATTGATTCGTGGGCATCCTGTGCCGATTTTTACGATTTATAATATCGTGGCGAGGCCG
>CAYYOY010000079.1:0-7839 GCA_964473265.1 uncultured Oscillospiraceae bacterium | reverse complement strand
CGTGAATTGAAACTCAGCGTGGAGGCATAGCAAGCTTAAATCTTACGGTCGCCCCCCACGCGGGGGCGTGAATTGAAACGCGCCACAACACGGACACACTACCCCATTTTTACGTCGCCCCCCACGCGGGGGCGTGAATTGAAACACAATTATACCGGTTTCGTCAAGGATAGCATATTGGTCGCCCCCCACGCGGGGGCGTGAATTGAAACTGGGGAATTGATAGCTCCAAAAGAGAAGCGGCGGTCGCCCCCCACGCGGGGGCGTGAATTGAAACATTAATCCTTCCGCGCTGGCTACAAAGGGCGACATGTCGCCCCCCACGCGGGGGCGTGAATTGAAACTCCGACTTGCAAGTAGCGCGCGAAGAAATTTCTGCGTCGCCCCCCACGCGGGGGCGTGAATTGAAACTACGTTGGCCGTGGAGGTTCCCCGGGTCTCTACGTCGCCCCCCACGCGGGGGCGTGAATTGAAACTTTCTTCCTTGGGGGCAATATCCTGAATATATGTGTTCGCCCCCCACGCGGGGGCGCCTTTGGCGGCAAAACGACGCCTGTAGTAAATACAATAGCCATTTCAGTGGCGGGTATTTGCTACAGGCGTCGTTTTCTGTTGTAAAACTTATTATAATAACTTGTAATAATTAAATAAAAAGATTGACATATAAACTCTAAAATGATAGAATTTAGTCATCTTGTTATAATAAGTTATGCAAAGAAAGAGGATGCTTATGATACTGGATTATCTTGTGCAAGAGGCCACCGCCTTTGGCGTTACTGCTACACAGCCGCTGGAAGCGGTGCGGGCGGGGGTTAAGCTGCTGGAAGATACCGGCGCTGTTACCGGCGAGTATATTGACGACATCCTGGCGGGCTACGAAAAATATGGCCCCTATTTTGTGCTTACCCCCGGGTTTGCCATGCCCCATGCCCAGCCCTCGGGCAAGTGCAGCCGGGCGGCTATTTCTTTTATGACACTGGCGCAGCCGGTGGCCTTTGGCCACGAAACCAACGACCCTGTGCGCTATGTAATGGCGCTGTGCGGCACCGACCACGACAGCCACCGCCAGCTACTGCGCGACCTTATGAAATTCCTTTCCAACGAAGCTATTTTAGAGGCGTTACCTACAATGCAAAGCTTTTCGGAGCTTAAAAAAATTATAGAGGAGGAAGGCATATGAAAATTCTTACCGTGTGTGGCATGGGCTTTGGCACCAGCTTAATGCTGCTAATGTCCATTCAAGACATTGCCAAAAAGTATGACATTAAGGTAGAGGGCGAGGCCTGCGACCTAGGCTCGGCCAAGGGTAAACCTTGCGATCTAGTGGTGGCTTCTACCGATATCGCCCGGGAATTTACAGGCGGTTCGGTTCAAGTAATTGGCATTAACAACCTGGTAGACAAAAAAGAAATTGAAGAGAAGGTGATGCCTGTCATTCGTGAACTCGCTGGCAAATAAAGAGTAGCGCACCGAAACTACAAAGATTTTTGGAGGGGAAGAAATGGTCATTCTAGATTACATTATTGCGTTTTTGGGCAACCCTGCCTTCATCATGGGCTTGGTAGCCCTCATTGGTCTTATTGCACTGAAGAAATCCGGTTCCGAAGTTATTAAGGGTACCGTAAAGGTTATTCTGGGCTTTCTCATTCTGCAGGCCGGCGTAAACGTGCTGGTAGGCGGGCTGGTGCCGCTGAGCCAGATGTTTGACACCGCCTTTAGCATGCAGGGCGTCATTCCCGAAGATAACGCTCTGGTAGCGGCTGTTCAGACACTGCTGGGCTTTGAAACGGCTATGATTATGGTTCTGGGCTTTGTTGTAAATGTTATTTTGGCCCGCATTACCCCTTGGAAGTACATATTCCTCACCGGCCACATGATGTTCAGCTTTGCAGGCACCATGGCCATTGTGCTGGACCAGATGGGCATTAACGGCTGGGCCGCCATTGCCATCGGCAGCGTGGTGCAGGGCATTTCGCAGGTGCTGTTCCCGGCACTGGCACAGCCCCTGGTGCGCAAGGTTACCGGCAACAACGACGTTGCGCTGGGCTTCTGGGTAAGCAGCTGGATCTGCCTTTCGGCGCTGGTTGGTAAGGCGCTGGGCGGCAAAAGCCAGTCGGCCGAAGAAGTTAAGGTTTCGGGCAAGCTCGATTTCCTTAAAGATATGTCCATACTAATGTCCATTGTTATGGGCGTTGTATATGTGGTAGTGGCTATCTTTGCCGGCGACAAAACCCTTGAACTGGCCGGTGGGCCCCAGCAGGTGCCTCTCTTTGTGCTTATCAACGCCCTTACCTTTGTGGCCGGCGTGCTGATACTGCTGCAAGGTGTGCGTATGTTCCTGGGCGAAATTGTGCCCGCCTTCAAAGGCTTTGCCGATAAGGTAGTGCCCAATGCCATTCCCGCGCTGGATATCCCCGTGTTTTACGCCTTTGGCCCCATTTCGGTAACCATCGGCTTCCTCACCGCTACCGCAGGTGCCGTTGTGGCCATGTTTATTACCGGTGCCATTGCTCCCGTGGTAGTGCTGCCGGGCATGATCGCTATCTTCTTCTGCGGCGGTGCTGCAGGTGTTTTCGGCAACGCACTGGGCGGCCGCCGTGCGGCTTACATTTCGGGCTTTGTGTTTGGCTTTAGCTGGACACTGCTCATTGCCTTTACCTACAACCTCATCAACCTGCCCGGCTATGGCGTTACCGGCCTAAGCTTCGCTTCTGCCGACGCTATCATCGTTTCTTCCATTATGCGTGTAGTTGGCATGCTCTTTGGCGTGTAAGCCGAATATTTTCATCACTGCCCATGCCCGTGCTTCGTGCATGGGCAGTGACCTAACGAAAGGACCGCTGAACTATGAAGAATATCAGAACAGTTTTGAAAGATATCCCTGCCGATCAGTTGGGTTTCACATACAATCACGAACACCTTTTTGCCGTTCCGCCCCCGCAGCAAAAGGATAGAGATTTAGAGCTTTCGGACTATGATAAATCTCTGGAAGAGCTGATGCGCTTCAAAAAGGCCGGCGGCAATACCTTGGTAGAAGCTTCTACAATTGACTATGGCCGCAACATTGAAGCAATGGTGAAAATGTCGCAGGCCAGCGGTGTAAACGTGGTGGCAACCACCGGCTTTAATAAGCATATCTACTACCCGGCTTGGGTGGCAGAAAAAAGCATGGAAGAAATTGCCGAGGTGCTTATTCGCGACCTTACCGAAGGCATTGACGGCACCCCCTATAAAGCCGGCTTCCTCAAAGGCGGCAGCTTTTATAACCTCATTCACCCCCTGGAGGAAAAGACCACCCGTGCCGTTGCTCTGGCCCACAAAAAAACCGGTGCACCTATTTGGATGCACACCGAAGCCGGCACCATGTCGTGGGAGCTGCTCTCTATTCTGCTGGAAGAAGGCATAGACCCCACCAAGGTGGTAATGGGCCACATGGACCGTAATATCGACCTGAATGTCCACCTGAAGATTGTTAAAACCGGCGCTTCGGTGCAGTTCGACGGCCCCGGCAAGGTGAAATATGCCCCCGATAGCCAGCGCATAGAGCTGCTGCGCCAGCTGGTGGAGGCCGGGCATTTGGAACGCATATTCATCTCGGGCGATATGGGCCGTGCCTCTTACCTGCACGCCTATGGCGGCGGCCCGGGCTTTGAGTTCCTCATTTGCAAGTTTATTCCCCGTCTGCTGGAAGAAGGCTTTACCCAGCAGCAAATCGATACCATCTTTGTAAAGAATCCCGCACGCTGGCTGGCACAGTTCTAGTTGGTGCGTTTAATCGGAGGAAGTATGGAAAACATTAAGCATTCCATTATTGCCATTATCCGCGGGGTAGACCCCGAGGCCGGCTGCGAAATTACCCAGGCGTTGCTGGAAAGCGGCATAGATAGCATTGAGGTTTCGCTTAGCGACGGCGAAAGCGGCCTGCAAACGCTGCGCAACATTTCTGCCCGCTATAAAGACACCGTAAACCTGGGGGCCGGAACGGTAACCACCCCCGCCGAGTCCGACGCAGCCATTGCCGCCGGGGCCACCTACCTAATTACCCCCGGTTGGGATAAAGAGCTGGCCCGCTATATTCAGCAAAAGGGTGTGGCTATTCTGCCCGGTGTGTATACCCCCGGCGAAATTATGCAGGCACAGGCCATGGGCATTACCAGCGTTAAGCTCTTCCCCGCCAACGTTGCGGGCATGGCCTTTGTAAAGGCCATGCAGGGGCCCTTTCCCAACATGCGCTATGTGGCGGTGGGCGGGGTGGATGTAAACAATGCCGCGCAGATGCTGAAGCAGGGCTTTTATGCACTGGGCATAGGTTCCGAGCTGGTGCCCCGCGGCTCTGCCCCGGGTTGCGGCGGCGATATTGCCAAGCGTGCGGCCAGCTTTGTAGAAGCCGTAAAGGCCGCGCAGTAAGGAGAAACTATGGTTCACCAAATAGACCGTATGACCCGCCCGCAGGTGGAAGCACTGCTGAAAGAAAAGCCGGTACTCATTCTGCCCACCGGTGCTACCGAGCAGCACGGCGCACACCTGCCCATGGGCACCGATAACCTTTGTGCCACCAACCTGGCCCAGCGGGTAGGCGAGCGGTTGGGGGTGGGCGTGCTGCCCTGCCTCAATTTTGGCTACAGTTGGGTGTGGAAGGATGTGCTGGGCTCGGCGGTGATTAGCCACAGCCTGTTTGAACAAATTATTGTAGAGCTGGCCCAGAACTACGCCCGCCAGGGTATTAAAATTTTAGCGGTTATCAACGGGCACGATGCCAACAGCGCCGCCCTAAAATATGCCTGCCGCCGTGTTTCGGACGCAGGCGGCCTGCAGCTGCTGCACTTTACCTACCCTTCGCTCAATTCTATTATTGCCCCGGTGGCCGAAAGCCCCCTGTGGCACGGCATGCTGCACGCCTGCGAGGTAGAAACCTCGCTGGTGCGCGCCATAGACGATAGCCAGGTAGATATGAGCAAGGCAGTGTGCGAATACCCCGAAAAACCGCAGCTTTACGGCAAAAGCGATATTGCCCTGGGCGATATTAGCCGCAGCGGTGTTTTTGGCGACGCCACCAAGGCCACGCCCGAAAAGGGAGAAGCTATTTTGGCGGCTACCGCCCAGCTGATAGGGGACGATTTGGCTCTTGCAATGAAGCAACAAAATATACTATAATATGCACAACAGTAAAGCGCAGGCGGAGGTGTTTTTTTGACTAAAATAGAGGGTTTCCCCCTTTATATCCAGCTAAAAAATGCCCTCTACGAGCGGGTGCTTTCTTGCGAATGGAAGGCCGGGCAAAAGCTGCCCTCGGAAAACGAGCTGATACAAATGTACGACGTTAGCCGCATTACCGTGCGCCAGGCGCTAAGCGAACTGCAGCGCGACGGCGTGGTGGTAAAGCAGCAGGGCAAGGGCACCTTTGTAAACCCCCAGCAGGCCGTGCAGCGCCGGGGCAGCATGTACACCTTTAACCGCGAGCTGCAGGATATGGGCCTTACCACCAGCACCACCCTGCTAGATTGGCGGGTAACCCAGGCCAATGCACGCCTGGCGGGCATTTTGCAGCTGCCCGAGGGGCAGGCAGAGATCTTGCAGCTGCTGCGGCTGCGCTTTAGTGCCAATAAGCCCTTTGCGCTGGAGTATACATATCTTCCCATGGAATTGGTGCAGGGCCTTACCCGGGCAAGTGTGGAAAACAATGGCCTTTACAATTCTCTGGGGGAGCAGTGCAATATTTTGCCGCAAGAAGCTACCGAAACCTTTACCACCGTGCTGCTTACTGGCGAGCAGGCCGGCCACTTAATGGCCCAAGAGGGCGCGCCCGCCTTTCACCTGCAGCGTGTTTCCAGCTTTCGCGAGCAGGTGGTGGAATATTGCAGCTGCTTTATTCGCGGCGACCGCTACAGGCTCAAATTCAACTTGAAATAAATAGCTAAGAAGACATAACGGCCCGTTGGTGGGTGGCTATGTCTTCTTTGTTTATAAAGTATACAGTTTGATTATATTCCAGCAAAAGAATATACTGTAGAGGCGGGTAGCTGGGGCTACTTCTAGGCATTGCAGCGAGATACAAGAATCGTAAAAGGAGAGCCGGCATGAAACTTTTGTTTAAACAGCGTTTTTTCTCTTGGTTTGACAGCTACGATATCTATGACGAACACGGCCAAACAGTTTTTACCGTAGAGGGCCAGCTTGCGTGGGGGCATACCCTGCATGTTTCCGATAAAAATGGAATGCACATTGCTACCCTAAAGCAGCGGCTATTTACCTTTTTGCCAAAGTTCGATATTTACATAGGTGAGCGGCTGGTGGGGGAGATTGTAAAGGAATTCACCATTTTTAGGCCTTCCTTTTCTGTAGATTGCAACGGCTGGCGGGTGGAAGGCAACTTTTGGGAATGGAACTACCAAATTCTTTCGGGCAACCGTGTGGTGGCCAACATTGAAAAATTGCTGCTAAACTGGACAGATACCTATAGCATTGATGTGGCAGACCCTAATAATAGCTTGCTTGCGCTTATGGTGGTGCTGGCCATTGACGCCGTAAAATGCAGCCAGAACAATAATTAGAAACAAATTGCAAATAAACACCCACTGCCCCATGGCAGGGGTGTTTATTTATGCACCCTTCAAGCAAGCGAAAATATAATGGTAGTAAAATAGTTTCATGTATGCTTTGAGGTGTTTATATGTTTAAAGGCAGCATTTTTTTGAATGATCGCGATTCCGATTTAGATTTTAGCCCCCTTGAAGAGTGTGTATATTGCCACTGCAACCCCTGCAGGTGCCATATTACCGGCCCAACCGGCCCAGCCGGCCCAACAGGGGAAACCGGCCCCACGGGTGCAACCGGTGCTACAGGGGCTACCGGCGCTACGGGAGCCACAGGCGATACTGGAGCAGCAGGAGCAACAGGGGCAGCAGGAGCAATTGGGGCAACGGGTGCTACAGGCGATACCGGAGCAACGGGAGCCACCGGTGCCACAGGTGAAGCCGGTGCTACGGCTACCAACCAAAATGCACAATATTTGGTTAGCGATGCAACGTTAGCAGACGGCCAGTTAATTGCATTTACCCCACAGTTTAACAATAGCGCCGATATTACACAGCCAACGCCTGATACGATTTTGCTGGCAGCCGGCCATGTATATGAAGTAAGCTATAATTTAGTAGCAAACCTTCCTATCGATAGCGCTATGGCAGTTACACCCAATTTAGACGGTTTGGCGGCAAGTGAGTTTATTAGTGCCACTGTAACAAACGCCGCCACCAGCCAAGCCAGCGTGGGAACTTCATTTTTTGTAGATACCACAAGCGGGCCTGTTACCCTTTCGTTTATATACACAGGCTCGAGCACGGCAACCTCTACCCTGGGCAGTGTGGCTATTGCCGAGCTGCAATAAGTGGTGCAGCGCCGGCACACGCCATTGTATTGTGCCGCCCGCTTTGTAAATTTAAGCAAGCAAGAGCCCTATTCACCAGTGTGTGAATAGAGCTCTTTTGTGGTAAACACTGTTTACCGGCATGGTAAAGAATAACATGGAACATTTATAGAGGATGATTACGGCATATGGCCGCTTGTACCATTTGCGCACCGTCCATTACAATAGAAGCGCCGTTGCCGGGATGAATAGATGACCCCACATAATAAAGGTTTTTATAAGTTTTATCTCGAAGCTGTGGGCGCAACACCATACTCTGGGTAAGGGTGTGGCCAATGCCAAAGCAACTACCTTGCCGGCAGTTATACCGTTTTTTAAAATCGATTGGTGTTGTAAAGCTTATATATGCGATATGTTCCTTTATATTTTCCAGCCCTTTTATTGTAGAAACGGCTTCCAGGCAGAGTGCCGATAGT